>JAYVRH010000056.1:0-2594 GCA_043776495.1 Cyclobacteriaceae bacterium | reverse complement strand
GAAGGAATACACAAACGCACAGGGGATATTCTAGATCAGGTATCTCTGAGAGAAGCATTTGATGGTGCTACCACCGTGATTCATGCTGCCGCCTTTGTTTCCTTTAATCCGCGGCGGCGAAAAAAAATATTTGAAGTAAATGTGACGGGCACACGCAATGTCGTTGACACCTGCCTTCAGTTGGGGATCAAAAATCTTATTCACATCAGTTCCGTTTCCGCATTGGGGCGTAACCTTGGCGAGGAAATATCCGAGGAGAGCAAATGGAACGGAGGGAATTCCTCTGATTATGCCGAGTCCAAATACCTTGCGGAACTGGAGGTGTTTCGGGCAGCGGAAGAAGGACTGACGGTGAGCGTGTTGAATCCTTCCACAATTCTTTCGGCATCACAGCCTAATCGCAGCAGTGGTACGCTGTTTAACTATAGCTGGGATGAAATCCCATTCTATACCGGTGGCTCTTTGAATTATGTGGATGCACGCGATGTAGCTGAAGCAACTTATCAGCTTTACAAAAAACCCCGGGCTGGTGAAAAATTCATCCTCAACGCCGGCGCTCTATTGTATCTCGACTTCTTTCAAAAAGTGGCCAAGCGTTTAAATAAACGATCTCCTTCAATTAAGATATCTCCATTTCTTTCTTCCTGGGCTGGGTGGGCAGAAGAAGTGAGGAGTTTGATCGTTCATCGGGAGCCACTTGTTACCCGTCAATCAGCGCGAATGGCCATACAATCATTTCATTATAATAATAAAAAGGCTCAAGCTGACCTGGGCATTCGTTTCAGGCCTCTTGAAGAGACGCTTGACTGGTGCTGTAGCCATTATTTGGGAAATGTTAAGCCTAACAAATAAAATATCCAAGTTGCAGTTAGTATATTATTACCACAATTTTGGTCTCAAATAGGGCTGAAAACTATTTAAGCCTCATTTTTTAATATTCGTGACCAGTTTCGTATTTTGGTCAAACCCTTTACGCATGGCGCAGGAATTCAGGAAACGGGAAGAGGAAGAGGCGTTGATCAAGAGTTTTGAAGATATTCTCAAAAAGAAATCAAGTGGCTTTTTCGATCTCGAGGCTTACGAGACAATTATCTATTATTACCTGGACCGCGCCAAGCACAAGAAGTCGCTGCTTGCTGTAACCATGGCCATGGAACAATATCCTTACTCGACCGAGTTGATCGCTGTTAAGGCCCAGATATTTTCAAACCTTCAACGATATGATGAGGCACTTGAACTACTGGAGCAAGCATTTAATCTGCATCCAACAGATTTAGATATTCTACTATCTATGGGTTCAATTTTTTCCTTACAGGGGAACCACGAGAAAGCCATCGAACTCTATGAACAGGCTCTGACTGTAACCGAAGACGAAAAAGATGAGATCTTTTACAGCCTTGGGCTTGCCTACCAGAGTAAAGAAGACTATGACGCGGCAATTGAATGCTACAAAAAATCAATAGAAGAAAACCTCGCGCATGAGGGCTCGTTGTACGAGTTGGCTTACTGCCTTGATGTTGTAGGGCAACTTGAAAACAGTTTATCCTATTATAAGAAGTTCATTGACGAAGACCCGTTCTCAGCTCCAGCCTGGTATAACCTTGGCATCGTGTGTAATAAGCTGGAGCGCTATGAGGAGGCCATCGAAGCTTATGAGTTTGCCCTTGCCCTGGATGAAAATTTCGCCTCTGCCTGGTTTAACATGGGTAACTCTTTCATGAACAAACAGGAGTTCACGAAAGCGTTGGATGCTTTTCGCAAAACAATCGACATCGAAGGACCAAGTCCGGAAGTATATTGCTGCATGGGTGCTGCTCATGAAGGACTTGAACAATACGATTTAGGACTTAAATACTTTCAGAAATCCACCAAGCTTGATTCAATGTATGATGAGGCGTGGTTTGGCGCTGGAAACTGTCTTGAGAAACAGGAGAAATGGTATCAGGCGTTACACTTTTTTAACAAGGCCGTAAAGCTCAATGCACAAAATGCTGACTATTGGAAAGCAGCTGCTCATGCTGAATTCAAGATTGGCAATACTATTTCAAGCATCAGCGCTTACGAAGAGGCAAGTCAACTTGGCCCCGACGACAAAGAGATTTGGCTCAACTGGTCTTTTATTTATTATGATCGTGGCGAGTATGAAAAGGCAGTTGAGGTCATGCTTCAAGGGATGTCGGAGATTCCCGATGAGCCAGAATTTTTTTACCGCCTTGCGGTCTACCTCATCGAAGCCGGTAAATTCAAGGACGCCTTCAACTATTTAGAAAATGGTTTAATTTTAGACTTTGAAGGACATACGGTTCTTTTTGATTTCTTTCAAAAGCCCGAAACACAAAAGGCGCTCTACAAGATCATCGACCAATTTAGAAAAGACAATCCCTCATGAACTACGTTTTGAAAAACCTCCCTGAGCGCACCGTTAAGCCCAGGCAAATAGGATATACTATGGCCATGGACAAGGGCTTGAGTGTTCGTCAGGCAGAAGATTTCGTTGCCACTTGCGCTGATCACGTTGACATTGTAAAGTTGGGCTGGGCCACTTCCTATGTGACACCGAACTTAAAGGAGAAGATAAAAGTTTACAAAGATGC
>JAYVRH010000055.1:0-2598 GCA_043776495.1 Cyclobacteriaceae bacterium | reverse complement strand
ATTTGGCGAGTATTTCGCTCAAGCTATGAACTCCATTGGCTCGCAATATTTTTCCAGGGAGGGTTATGACAAGCTGTATCCCGGTTATGGCTCAAGTTATGTTAACTTTTATGGAGGCATTGGCTTTCTGTTCGAACAAGCGAGCACCCGCGGTCATCTTCAGCAAACGAGCACCGTGCCTCTCACTTTTGCTTTCACCATTCGAAATCAGGTTACCGCATCGCTCGCCTCGGTAAAAGCATCTCTGGCTGAAAAAGATATGCTCTTGAAACTAAGGCGTGATTTCTATAAGGCGGCCTCATCGCAAGCCAAAGCAAGTCCCATCAAAGCCTATGTCTTTGGAGATTCCTATGATCAAACCAGGACAAACGCTTTCGCCAATTTCCTTTTGCTCCATAAAATTGAAGTCTTTGAAGTCGACAAAGATCAAACGCAAGGCGGTAAGAAGTTCGAAAAAGGAAAAGCTTTCATTGTGCCAACGGATCAGGAGAATTATATCATGGTCCGCACGGCTTTCGAAAAGGAAATCACCTACCGCGATAGTATATTTTATGATGCTACAACATGGTCTGTTGTGCATGCCTTCAATCTGCCTCATGCTGAAGTAAAAGTACCATTCACAAAAGGGAACCAAGTCAAGGAAAGCTTGACAAAAACGCCGGCCTTCGTTAAACAAAGCAATTATGCATACCTCATGGAACTCACGGACTATCAGGCCCACCGTGCGATTTACAATTTGCAGTCCAGCGGAGTGATTGTGCGGACTGCATTTAAACCATTTACTGCCATGATTGCAGGAGTTGAGAAGAGTTTTGGATACGGCACGGTGGTCATCCCCGTTCAACAACAAAATCTGACGTCAGAAAAACTCTTTGAGGCCATTCAGAAAGCAAGCAAAGACTGTGGAATTGATTTTTATACTGTGGAGACAGGGTTTAGTCAAAAAGGAATTGACTTAGGCTCGAGTTCGGTCGTCACAGTAAAGAAACCCAAAGCACTGATGCTGATGGGAACCGGTGTTTTTGGCAATGAGGCGGGTGAAGCCTGGCATCTGCTTGACCAACGCGTCAACATGCCCGTCACAAAAATTGATGTGGGAAATTTTGCAAGGGCTAATCTATACGATTACAATACAATGATTATGGTCACCGGTACTTACACTCTCGACAAGCCCGCAGTGGACAAAATAAAAGGATGGATTCAAAGTGGCGGTACACTCATCACCTTCAAGACTGCCTCCGAATGGGCTATCAAACAAGGATTGTGCAAGGAAAAACTTGTTATCATTGACACCGTAAAAAATCCAAAACGCATTGACTATACCGATGCAGCCAATGTGGAAGGAGCCAAACAGATTGCTGGTTCAATATTTCAGGTGGACCTGGACATCACCAATCCCATTGGCTTCGGATATACCGATCGCAAGGTATCGGTATATCGCAATGGAAAGACATTCTTAGCCCCTTCAAAGAGTCCTTACGCAACCGTTGCTCAATACACTGCAAGTCCATTGATTGGAGGTTATCTCCACAAGTCAAACGCGAAAAAGATTGCCAACTCGGCAGCGATCGTAGTAAGCAGCGAAGGTCAGGGGAAGGTTATTCTTTTTTCAGACAACCCAAACTTCAGGGGAATCTGGTATGGAACCAATAAGCTTTTTCTGAATGCGCTCTTTTTTGGATCAATCATTACCACGCCAAGTGTGGAAGGCGAATCACAAGAATAACATTATCGTTAGGAGGAGCGTGAGAAATAATTAATATTTTTCTGCCACAAAGACTCTAAGACACCAAGAATTTACGGAAAATGCTTAGTGGCTTAGTGGCTTTGTGCCTTGGTGGCAATTAATCTAAATCCTTCTAAACTGAGAGACTAACGTAAATGGGGGCAACTCGAACATTGTCCTCATTTTTGTTCTCTTTTGAATTTCTCCTCATCCATTCAAGAGCGACTTTTACAGTGTGGCAGTTTTTAATACCGTAGAGAATCATCGTATTGAATTTATTGATGAATTATTTACTGGACTTACGCAATCCATTAAATCTTTGCATTCTTCTTTGCGTGAAAAAATCAAAAGACATGCGTAACTCCAGTTATTTATTAGCTTTTTATGTTTTTAACAAACCTCGCAATGTCAGCCTTAAGGTCGACAGATTCTTTCAGTATACTTATGAATGCACTGCCCACGATGGCTCCAGCACCGTATTTACAAGCATTGGAAAAGGTTTCCTTGTTTGAAATACCAAAGCCTATGAGAAAAGGGTTCTTAAGCTTCATCGCTTGCAATTTATTAAAGTAGTTCTCTTGAAGGGATGAAAAACCTTCCTTCGCACCGGTCGTGCTCGAAGAAGACACTGCATAAATAAATCCATTTGTAGCCTCGTCGATTTTGCGAATGCGCGCTTCTGAGGTAGTAGGAGAAACCAAAAATGTATTGCTCAATTGATGCGTCTCAAATACTGCCTGATATTCATCCTGGTACACATCCATGGGCATATCAGGAAGGATGAGGCCATCGACCCCGGCACCCGCCGCATCAGTACAAAACTTCTCCACCCCATATTGAATGATCGGATTAATATATCCCATCAATATGAT
>JAYVRH010000054.1:0-2599 GCA_043776495.1 Cyclobacteriaceae bacterium | reverse complement strand
TATAATTGATGTCACACTGGCTGGCAATGTTCAGCCAGGAGAGCAGCAAGGAGTAAGGAGAAGCCTGAGACTGCTCGACATATTTCTTTCGGGTGCTGTCAGGTACTTCCATCAGTTGGACTGTGCGGGCATCCTGGGCTACCATCAGGTTGCGAATGTGTTCACTCAACCCCACGATAAAATTCTGTCCATCGAAGCCCTTGTGCAGCACCTCATCAAAGAGGAGGAGAGGAACTGTTGGATTTTCCGCCAGTAGGCCATCCACGACCTTAAAATAGTATTCGTGATCAAGGATGTGCAGGTTGTTGATGACATCTTTAAAAGTCACACCCTTGCCCGAAGAGAAAGACACCATCAAATCAAAAATGGAAAGCGCATCGCGCAATGCTCCATCGGATTTTTGAGCGATCAAGTGAAGTGCGGCCTCTTCCGCTTTGATTCCTTCGCGGTCTGCTACTTTTTTCAGCTGACGCGAAATGTCTGAAATCTGAATGCGGTTGAAGTCAAATATCTGGCACCTGGAGAGGATCGTAGGGATTACCTTGTGTTTCTCTGTGGTGGCCAGTATGAAAATGGCGTACGAGGGTGGTTCTTCCAGCGTCTTCAGGAATGCATTGAAAGCTGCATTCGAGAGCATGTGAACCTCGTCAATAATGTAGACTTTGTACTTACCATATTGAGGAGGATAGCGCACCTGGTCGATCAGGCTGCGGATATCTTCCACTGAGTTATTGGAGGCGGCGTCGAGTTCGAAGATGTTGAGCGAGTTCACCTCTGCCTTTTCTTCGAAGCCGTTGATCATGCGTGCCACGATGCGGGCGCACGTGGTCTTACCCACCCCCCGCGGACCGCAAAACAGCAGCGCCTGGGCCAGCTTGTTGCTGTCGATGGCATTTTTCAGCGTGGTGGTGATGTGATCCTGTCCCACGACCTCCTCAAAGCCGAGGGGCCGGTACTTACGTGCAGAGACGACAAAATTTTCCATCAGCCCGAAAGATAGTTTTTTGAAAGCATGAAAAATGGGGTGTGGAGAAATTGTAAACAAAAAGTCAGGTTTTCGGGGTGGAGCTTATTGCCTATCTGACGCTGGCTTTTCGTTGTGCCGGCATCCCTGTTTTCAGGGATTGTTTAAGTGAAATATTTTTTATATTAGCAAGGCTTAGGCTTGACGGGTGCTTAGTTCCGGTTTCAGACGGGAGCAGGTCTGACGCTTATTCAATAAATACTTGACCGTTATCATTCCTATGCGTCTTTGGTCTCACATTTTTCTGTTTGGCTTCTTCATCCTTTTGGCCTGCCAAAAGCAACAAACGCGACAATCGTTGAGGGCTGATTCACTTCAGCAAAACTTAGAAGCCATTGATTCCGTCGCCTCTAAACGCACGATTGATTTACTACTGGCGAAAGCGGATGAGTTCAAAAACCAGAAGAAGAATGACAGTGCAATGTATTATTATAGAAAGGTGGAGTCCATGATTCAAAATTATTCACCGGACACGGCCACTCAAATGGATTTTTTTAGAGGTATTGGGGAAGTGTCATTTAATAAGAATGAGTATGTAGCGGCCGACAGGTATTACGAAAAAGCGATGGCATTGGCGGAAAAAATAAGCAAAGACCCCGAGCTGCTGATTGCCCTTAATTTATTGTTAGCTGCAAGCAAGATAGAAACAATGGATTATGTGACGGCCCGATCGATGGTTCAATATGCTTTTATATTAATTAAAGAAAATAAACCAAATGATGCCAGCTTGTTGGCTAGCTGCCAGGCCCGTTTTGCAGCGATTTATTATTATAATAAAGACTATGCAAATGCGATAGATAAATGGAAGGAGGCGGATAGACTTTACAAGATTGCAGGATTCGATCCGGGTCTCGTCTATCCCCATCTGGCGCACGCCTATATGGATTTAGGAGAGCACGCTTTGGCTTTGGAATATATAAACAAATCGATTGGTCTCGAGGTGAGGCGTAACGGTCAGAATTCAAAATCCGTATCAGATAAATATCTTCTCAAAGGGATTTGTTTCAAGGGATTAGACCAGTATGATTCTGCTGAATATTACTTTCGAAAAACGACATCAATTCGTAGGCATATTTTTGGTAATAAGAATGTCAATACGTTTGGTGCTGCTTATACGCTGGGTAAATTTTTTGAGCAAAGGGGGCTAGCTGATTCAGCCGTCAGGTATTATCAACAAAGCATCATTTCGCTGATAAAGAATTTTGAGAATGATAATGAGGCCGCTAATCCAAAGCCGACGACATCCGAGTGTAATACTGATCTTTTTATGGCCCTTGATGCCAAAGCGAGAATTATGAAAAAAAAAGGCTTGCTAGCAGGAACGGGTAGGGAGGAATTTCAAGTGTCATTGAAGACCTATCTGTTGGCCGATAGTGTGTTAAATATATATCGAAGGAATACGGCATATGATGATTCCAAACAAGCATTAAAGGAACGGTACCGCATACCGTATGAATCCGTAATGGATATTGTTTATTCGCTTTATGAGCAGTCCGGGGATTCTAAATATTTGGACACGGCACTAAGAATCATGGAAAGCTCCCGAGCGGCCTTGTTGCAGGATGCGCTTCAACG
>JAYVRH010000053.1:0-8595 GCA_043776495.1 Cyclobacteriaceae bacterium | reverse complement strand
GAGAATGCATCAGTCCGGTTTTTCTGAATACACCTCAATACAATTGTGAGCCAATCAGTGCGTTGCTCGACGTTGAGTTAATTCTGAAGATTGAGACGTTCAACCCAATCCGTTCCTTCAAAGGTCGCGGGGCCGATTTTCTTCTATCCCAACATGCTCATGAGACACGCCTGATGTGTGCCAGCGCTGGAAATTTTGGACAGGCAATGGCTTACGCTTGCCGGAAGTTGAAAAAGAACCTCATTGTGTATGCTTCTACAAAAGCCAATCCTTATAAAATTGAGCGGATGAGGGCGTTTGGTGCGGAAGTGTTGCTGTATGGAGATGATTTTGATGCAGCCAAACAGGAGGCAAAGAGGAAAGCGAAGGAGTCTAACATCCTGATGATAGAAGACGGACTAGCCATAGAAACTGTAGAAGGTGCAGGAACGATTGGTCTTGAATTGCTGAGTGAGCGGAAACTGGATGCGCTGCTAGTCCCATTGGGAAACGGGGCCTTATTCAATGGAATCGCCCGTGTTTTCAAGGAATTGAGCCCGCAGACGAAGATGGTGGCCATACAGGCAGCCGGGGCATCCGCAATGGCAGAGTCATGGAAATTTAATAAGATCGTCATTCAGGAAAATGTCAATACAATCGCAGATGGCATCGCTGTAAGGATTCCCATACCTGAAGCCTTGAATGACATGAAAGACCTTGCAGACGAGGCGCTGCTCGTGAAAGAGGCTTCGATTATCCAAGCCATGAAAATGCTTCACCTCCATGCCGGCCTCGTTCCGGAGCCATCAGCCGCAGTGGGTATTGCAGCTATTCTTGAAAATAAAAAAAGGTTTCAAGGAAAGAAAGTAGCTACGATCATTTGTGGTGGCAATCTGACGGAGGCCCAGATCAACGAATTGTTGGTATGAATGCAATACTTGAATCCTTTGGACTCAACCCAATTGATTTTATAGTTGAACGAATCGGGACTGGTCATATTCATGATACCTATCGACTTACCGGAGAGAAAAAATTCATCCTTCAGCGTGTCAATAAAAATGTCTTTAAAGAACCGGGCATCATTGCTTCCAATCTTCGTTTTGCATCAGACTATTTAAAGAAAAGATTTCCGGACTATTCGTTTCTGAGCTGCATCCCCTCCATCACTAATACTGACATGGTATATGACGTGGATGGATTTCCCTGGAGGTTGTTTCACTACCTTGAGAATACGATCACATTTGATAAGATTGAAACTTCTGGAGAGGCGTTCAGCGCGGCAAGCGAATTTGCGAAACTCACTCGTTATTTGGATAAAATTGAGGTAGCTGATTTTAAAGAAACGATACCACATTTCCACGACCTGTATTTGCGGTATCACCAGTTTGAAATCGCTTTGGCGAAAGCACCAAAGAAACTCATTGAAAATGCCATAGCGGAGGTGAGTGCTTGCAAACGATTTTATTATTTAACTGAAACTTATCATTCATTAATCAGCAATGGTTCGTTACGCCTTCGAATCACGCACAATGACACAAAGATTAATAATATTCTTTTTGATGCGGTGAGCAGAAAAGCGGTATCTGTGATTGACCTGGACACCCTGATGCCTGGATATTTCATTTACGATTTGGGCGACATGGTAAGAACTTATGTATGCCCTGTCAGTGAAGAGGAGAAGGATTATTCAAAAATTCTGTTCAGAAGGGAATTTTATAATGCGCTGCTGGAGGGATACTTGTCTCAAATGGAAAGTGTGATGTCAGCCAGGGAGAAGGCAGCGATCCCCTTCGCTGGGAAAATGATGACCTACATCATGGCTCTTCGCTTTGTGACGGATTATCTAAATGGAGATATTTATTATCACACTGATTATGCAGGTCAGAATTTGATACGGGCGGGAAATCAACTTAGGTTTTTGGATTTGTTGGAGGAGTGGGGTCCGGCAGGGTGATGGGAAATTGAATATCTTTGCTTGTGTCGATAGCAGAACTCAATGAGCGCGAAACAAGAATCCTCCGGTTTTCGGATGTAAATCGGGCAGCAAGTTTATTTCACAATGCCAACCCGAAGATGAAAAAAAATACTCCGATTGACTTTCGTGATGACGATGTGTTGAATTTTTTCAAGGCATTGCAAAAAAATGAGGTTAAGTATTTGCTGGTGGGTGGATTTGCCATTGCATTTCATGGTTACATTCGTGCTACGCACGATCTTGATTTGTGGATAAAGGACGCGCCAGAGAATATTCAAAACTTTAAGAAAGCATTGATTGAAAGAGGGGTCAAGGGAATCGAATCGATGAGGTCTGATGAATGGGCTGTGGGGTTCACTGAGTTTTTTGTTGGTGACCCTGGGTTTAAGATAGAGCCCTTAAAGAGCTTGAAGATACTGCGGGAATGGGATTTCGATATTTGCTATAGTCGAGCTGTAGATGGCGTGTTCGGAGATATTCAATTCAAGGTCATTCATGCCAGGGATCTTCTTAAAGAAAAACAGGGCATTAATCGTCCTAAAGATCAGGGTGACATTGAATTCCTGAAGGGAATTTCCTAAAACCAGTTTCTAGTGAGATAGAATTTTAAAGGGTTACTCTAGCGGAACATTCACGTGCCGTTCCGCATGATACGATGAACGGACAAGGGGCCCGGATTCAACATACTTCAGTCCACGCTTCAGACCTTCTTCTTTATACATTTCAAACGTTTCAGGGTGAACAAACTCCGCGACCTCAAGGTGCATTTTGGTGGGTTGTAAATATTGGCCAAGTGTGAGAATCAGTAATCCGCGTTCAGCCAAATCATCCATCGCTTTGAATACTTCCTCTTTCGTTTCGCCCACACCCAGCATAATGCCGCTCTTGCTACGTTTGCCGGCTTCACGAATTCTTTTGAGTTGCTCCAAACTACGCTCATACTTAGCTTGCGGCCTTACCCTGCGATACATACGCTCCACAGTCTCCATGTTGTGCGACACAACTTCCTGACCCCCATCAATCATTCGATACAACGCTTCCCAGTTTCCTTTTGTATCCGGGATGAGTGTTTCGATTGTAGTCTCCGGACTCATGTTTTTTGTTTGTACCACAGTCTGGTACCAGATTTCCGCGCCACGGTCCTTTAGCTCATCGCGATTTACTGAGGTGATCACGGCATGCTTGACACCCATTAATCGAATGGCTTCTGCCACTCGTTTGGGTTCATCCTCATCATATTCAGTCGGGCGTCCGGTAGCGACGGCGCAAAATGTGCAGCTCCTTGTACAAATATTTCCTAAGATCATGAAGGTCGCCGTGCCCGCCCCCCAGCATTCACCCATATTTGGGCAATTGCCGCTTTCACAAATGGTGTGGAGCTTATGATGGTCAACCAGTCGCCGTACTTTGGCATATTCAGGACCCACCGGCAACTTCACCCGCAACCAGTTAGGTTTGCGTTTCCTGTTTTCTTCGGCAGATATGACGGGGAGCTCGATCATGAAAGTGTCCTGGATTAATAAACCAATTATTTCCCGATTAGTTCCTTGTATTGTGCTGCGTTCAATAAATGGCTGATGTCTCCAGAATTTTTTATTTCCATTTTGACCATCCAGCCATCTCCGTAAGGGTCGGAATTTACTTTCTCAGGACTGGCATCAAGCGCCTTGTTCACTTCAAGCACTTTTCCTGTAATAGGCATAAATAGATCGCTCACAGTTTTGACAGCTTCTACCGTTCCAAACACATCATGTTCATTTACTTCCTGCCCTACCGTTGAAATATCAACATAAACGATGTCTCCTAATTCGCCTTGAGCAAAGTCCGTGATCCCGATAGTGGCTTTATTACCCTCAATCTTGATCCATTCGTGCTCCTTGGTGTACTTGAGTCCTTCTGGAATATTCATGATAATTGATTTTTTTTAATTTATGGACTCAAAAATAGCGGTAAAATTTCTAACGGAGAAATGAGAAGGGTATCAAGGGGTATCAAGCATTAGGACAAATGTCCAATGCCTGTTATTGAGCCAGGTTAAACAAGATTTTTGTACCGACACGCGTGGTGGTTCTGGGATAAGAGTTGGTGACCAGCGGCTCATTTACGTTTCGGTCTACATAAAGTTGAATGTTCAATTTGTTATTGACAGCATAACTGACGTTGGGCCGGATCTGAACATTTATATTACCATTGGTGACGGTGCTCACATCATCTAACTTCCGCTGAATGGTACGGCTGTTTGTAACGCTAATGTTTAGTCTGAAATTGATATCGTTCTTCAACGTAATAATCCTTCCCTGTTCTTTAAATGGAAGCTTCAAATTGTTCTTAATATAGCCAATCTCAAAGGACCAGTCTTTTGCATTGACTTCTGTTACTTGGGCGTTGGAAATGTTAAGCGACAGGTCGCGTTTGGTTTTGTATTCAAACCTTGCCGTCAATTTGTTTTTCGTTCGGACGCTGACACCAATCAACGGAGCAAACTGTTCAGAGATTAGAACCTGACTGATCACATATACTGGAATTACTTCTTGCTGGCTGTTTAGGACGGTTCCAAATTGTCCATTATTATAATCAGAGAGGGAAACATTGTTTGCCACATTCCTATATTCCAGAGAATTCGTGAAGCTTGCGACAGAATAGGATGAAGAGTAGGCATGGGTTAAACTGATCGATTGGAAAAGATCCTTGAATGCCTCCATTTTTGTGAGGCCGTTATAATCCACCCTCCAGTTGGGGAGCGGTGTGGAAGGAAATGGGGATAGCCCAACCCGGTCGGCGCCGTTGCCAGTGTAAGCAGCAAAGAATGCAGGGATCAGCACGTCTTGTGATTTTGATTCATAACCCTGACCGATTGTGGCAAAACGATTTTTTACAATGTCAATATTTTTTTCAAACTGTTTGAAGACGTCTGATGTTAAGCTGGTATTATTCATAAAGCTTGTACCGATGGCGATGGTTGAGATTCGGTAACTTCCCGTTCGACTTGGGCTGAGTTCAGTGTAGCCGAATGGATCGGGGGAGGCAGAAGTATTGGCTGGATCAAATCTATAAATTTCCTGAAAGGAGGAGGTTTCGGTTTTTTTCACGTCCAATTGTATCTTGAAATCTGGCGATAGTTCCAGGGCCGTGCGAATGCCAAGGTCTTTGACCAGACTTTGACTAAATGGTGTGGTAAGTTTGGCGGATTTAGATAACCAATTATTCTCAGCTGCTTTCTTCCGGATTTCCGGATCCTGGCTTCCCAGAACAAAACCCCAGCCAGGAGCATTCCATGTATTGTCCATTCCAGACAGGGCCGGACTTGGTAAAAACCCGGGTAGGATTGTTCCTTGTGCAACGCTGTAGGTAGCCGAGATGCTTCGCATTGCCATTAATAGTCGCAAGAATCCTTTTATAGCATAATTATTTGGTGGTTGTTTGACAGTATCTGGCTTAGTTCTTGACCTCTCCACCGGAGTCGGGGTACGTTGTGGCGTGTTGATATTTTTTAGATATCCGATCTTGTTATAGAGTTTCACCAAATCAATTCCTCCACTCAAAGCCTGATCTTGAGTATTTTGGATAATATTCCCAAGCTTCAGGCTGTCGATTCGTTCCACTGGGCCTGCCCTCCAGGAATACCCAACGCTGTAGCGATATTCTGTCCTCAGCCAGTTGGTAAGAGGTAACTTGTCGAAAGGTACGGTGTAGTTTGCGTTGATTGTCTGTTCAAAATTCTTTTTCCTGCCGAAATGCTTAAGATTGTAGATCACGGAGTCTTTGTATTCTTCCGCTGTAATGTATCGTTTTAAAATAGGAGAGTAGCTCCCCGTGATATCCACATCAGGCTCATCAACGATGGCATTGACCTTTGCGTTGTAATCCACCGTTAGTGCTTTCGAAAAACTCCATCGCGTGGTGTAAAAGCGATTGAAGAGAAAAAACTTTTGGATGTTCGGCTGTGATGTTGATTGATCGCTCGCTGAATTGCGATAAACAATTTTGTTATAAGATCGATCGAGTTCGAATCGAATCGAGGTCGACGTTGGTATAGGATTGAAATTAAAATCCTTTATCAGTTGAAACCACGGTGATTTCAACCCCGTATCTTTAAAGGGTTCGAAGCCTTTGAACTTCGGGTTGAATTGCCACGCCGCCCCACCCTTCACATTTCGTTGGGTGTTTTCAACCAGGTTGAAATTCGTTCGGGTTGCTTCGCTGTAGGCATAAGTAAACGAGAAATTCTCAATATCATATATGTTGCTCCGGGCATCCTTTTTGACTTTTGTTTTTCTGACGTTTGTGAAATTCAAACTTCGTCGGGTAGCATTATCCTGGATGATATTGCGGTAGGCTTCCCGCTCAGCGTCCGTGTTGAAAGATTTATCCATCGCCTCCAACCTGAGATCAGGATTGGCAGGGTCGAAGTTGGGATTGATGGTCGTTTTCTCATAGCTGACAAACATGGGGATCTTTAGACCCGTGTTTCGAGGCAGTAATTTGTCCACACTGATGTTGGCAGAGACGTCAATTACGAGTGTTTCACCTCGAGCACGTTCAGAGATTTTTGACTGTACGCCACCATACCCAAACCCAATGCGCTTAAAAGAGGTCGTCACATTGCCAAGGTCGGCGAGCTTGGCGTTTAAGACAGCATTGACCGCCCAGCCTGCGGTGCGATCAAAATTCGTAAGCCTTAATTCATCGGCCCAAAGACAAACGCTCAGAGGCTTAGCATCATCACTTCTTGGATTTCGCACGCCAATCATCATGAGCTTTACCTGACTTAGATCGGGTCGCCCAAAAATTCGAATGCCTTGTCGACCATCTCCTATTTTCTTAGGTCCAGCTCTGGGATATAGTTCTCCCAGGGGAAAACTTTCACGGTCGCGTGCAGCCTTTAAAGCATAAAGCTCATTTAGTTCAAGGTCGATGTAGTTCTCTTCCGGCCACACGAGCGAAGAATTAGGGTCATGTCCGTTGGGTGTTATCTTTAACGGAAGTTCTACCTCATAATAATTCTGGTCAAAATCAGTTCCAAGCCTGATAAATCCGACCAACTGATCGTCCTTCAGATTATTTCCATGAGCTGATAAAAACATTTTGACTCTTCCGTAATTGAAAAAATCAAATCCAACATTTTTATAAATCGAGCGGCCATCGCCATCCGGCAGGCTCGTGACGCACATTTGTACCGATTGCTCATTCAGCCTTCGCTGTATGGTAGATGTCACATCTCTGTCTCGGGCCAGAGGAGGGACATAGGACGGTTTTTCTGTGTTGCCTTGGCCATTCTCTTCAACATTCACAACGGAGACTGAAAAATTATCGAGATTAGGTTCGAGTTGTTCGCTTAATTGTGATTGGGCAAGGTTTGCCGTATAGCGCCTCCACCGATTGCCCACGGAACGGAAATTTGCAAATCTCAATACGACAGGTTGGGTAAATTCTGATACCATCATCCTAATGTATCGTATTGATTTAAATCCATTGATGCCTCCAACTTTTTCTTCAAATTGACGAATCGGAATGCGTACCAGGTACCAGGTCACGTCTGTTTTACCTTGAGGTGTAATTTTGTCGACAACATATTTTTTTCCGGCCTGTATTTGCCCTGGCTTAAGATCTAAATTGTATACATAGTATTCTTCCAAGTCACTTAGAGTATTGTCCTGATTGAGATCTTCATTCTCAGGGATATTCGATCCGGATTGGGCGAAAGCATCATCGCCTGTGATGATGGGTGAATTATTTTCTAATCCGTTGATGTTTTTATAGCGCTCCAGGATTTTTGCATTCTCCGCGTCCTGGGCGGGCCCCAAAAAATATTTGAAGTTATCGGCAGACGGATCCGTAAGTACAATGGGCTGAGCGGTCGGATTAACCTGACTAATAAATCCTTGAAATTTTACAGATTCATTGGAATTGCTGATCCCATCAAGGCCTACATCCTGGTTGGCGCGTGTGGCAGGATCCGTATTAAAAGCGGCGTTCAGATATTGTTGTGATGTAACGTAACCCCAATTATTTTCAGTCACGCTTCCTGTTTTCAGGTTCCCATCGGTGGGTAAGCCATTTTCAAAGGCATGTTTGCCATCTTTCATCAAGTCCTCTGAAATGCTTCCGACATGAAAAGTTAATTTTCCTCCTGTAGTATTGGGTCTGGGCTCATTCGTCCCATCATCAATGGTGCCATTACTGTTATTAATAAACGGGTCCATCAACCAAAATTCTATATACTCGACATTGGCTTTGTCAAAATCGACTTCTGTGCGTATGGAAGTGGTGATCCCGGCCCAGTTGCTTGCAGGATTCTTTAGCGTGCCGTCAGTATTCAAATCAGGATTAAAATTATAAGGACCTCGTTCTGAAGGATAGTAGGCGAGATCGAAAATTTGTTCGTAGAAATTTCCAACGTAAGGATCTCGATAGGGAAATATTTCCTGAGGCAAGACGGGTCGTACATAATGATTTTCCAAATCCTTGTCGGTAATATTAGTTGGCTTGTAACGGCTGGACTGTCTATAAAATAAATTGTCAATTTGGTACCACGCGAGCTTTGCTCGTTTATATCCCGCCTTCACATTATCGATGGCGCCACCACTTAGGTCATACCGGTTGTCAATTGTTTGAGGGACAACGGCGAGTTTCCATCCAAC
>JAYVRH010000052.1:0-2605 GCA_043776495.1 Cyclobacteriaceae bacterium | reverse complement strand
CAAAGAGGACTCAACACCGAAAATGCTGACGGCCAGTAAGAGCAAATACTTGATTGCAGTTCCGGAATCCTACCGTAAAAAGTACAGAAGAATGCAGACGGTTGAGATGAAACCAGTTTATCCGGTAATGCCTGACTCCCTGAAAGAAAAGGATGATTTTCTACTGGCTGAACAAGATGAAGCTGACAGTGCTGCAGTGGGTAAGGATAAAGTGGAACCCGGCGACAGTGTCTATGCCATTACAAAAACAAAAGAGAAGTTTAACCTTGATCAGGACCTATACATGTGGTACTTCCGGGAGATGCTGGTGCTGCCGGATGTAAGAGCAGCGCTTGAGAAAAAGTCAGAGAAGAAGGCGGAGGAACCTGAAAAAGAGGTAGAAAAGAAAAGCGGAGGATTATTTAAAAGCCCATTCAGGAAAAAGCAAAATGATTCGACGGCCACTGAGCCTGTCAACGTTCCAGAGCAGCCGAAAAAGAAGGGAGGCTTGTTCAAGAAGAATAAATCAGAACAACCCGTAAAGAAGCAAGACCCAGCCAAGAAGAAAGAAGGTGGTGATGGGTTTTGAGTTTGTCAATCGAACAGTGTCATGTTGCCAAACTGATCAGTGGGAGGGGCAGGCAATATCACTGCACGATCATCTCGATCGGTCAAATTGACGAGAGAAGAAACCGAATAATGGTCTAACGAGGGAGAATTTGATTGCAGTAGTGAAAGAAGTTCTTGCTCATCATTGGAATTGAGCCATCGCTTTTCAAGTTCGGGATTCAGAATGACAGGCATTCGCTCCCCGATACCGTCGACAGATTCATTTGAGGCTGTAGTGAAGATGGTGAAGGTGTGAAACATTGCTTCTTTTTCATCTTCATATTCCTCCCAGAGTCCTGCCAATGAAAACATTGATTTATCTTTAAGTGTAAACCGATAGGGGATGTTTGTCCGCTTGCCGGTCCTTTTCCATTGATAGAATCCATCGGCAGGAATGAGGCACCTTCTTTCCCGCATTTTTTTTCGTAAAACCAATTTCTCTGATACCATTTCTACCCTGGTATTGATAATCTTCTCTCCCAATGCCTTTTTATTGGCCCACGAAGGTGGAGCGCCCCAATAAAAAAAAGAGATGCCTGTTTGACTGTCCTGGGTGATGATGGGAAGCAAGTGTGTGGGCGCAGCATTAAAATGAGGTTTATAGCCTTCCGGTACATCCACTGCGAAGCGTTGGGCCACTTGATCGGCGTTCGTAGTGATTGAATAACGGATAAACATGATTATTGAGGCTCGATAAAAAGCAAGGCCCTCATCTCAGACCAATATAATCCTTTCTGATTGAACAAAGCGAAACCTACGTGGCCACCATAGGCAGGGAATTCAAAAGTTACATGTGGGTGGTCTTTGAACTTTTCCCTTGGATAACAGTCCTCACTTAAAAATGGGTCATTCAATGCATTGACGACCAGGGTAGGAGTATTGATGTGTTCAATGAAGTAAAGGGAGCTGCAACGAGTGTAGTAATCAATGGCACCCTGAAATCCATGAATGGGACCGGTAAAGCAGTCATCAAATTCCATTAACGTGGTGATGCGGGCCAGCTTTTCAAGATCCAGATCTTTCCAATTAGCCGCTTTCATTTTAACTTTCTTCCTCAGGCTCCAAAGAAACCGACGGTTGTAGATCCAGTTGCCCTGTTTTGAAATCTCTACGCAGCTTGTGTGGAGGTTGATTGGAACAGAGAATGTAACAGCCTTCTTAACCTTGGGATTGACGTGAGGCTCACCGAGATATTTGAGAGTAAGATTCCCACCTAAACTGAAGCCTATCAAAAACACCTCGTCATATTGCTTTGATACGTGATCCACCACCGTTTGCAAGTCGTCAGTGGCCCCGCTGTGATAGAACCGAAGCTGTTGGTTGACTACACCGCTGCATCCCCGGTAATTCCATGCAACGGCATCATAGCCCTTATCGAAGAATGCCTTGGCCATTCCCTTCATGTAAGCCCGATTGGAATTTCCCTCCAGTCCGTGACTAATAATGACGCAATGAGAAGAGCCTTGCTTGTACCAATCCAGGTCAATAAAATCATTGTCTGGTGTCATGATTCTCTCGCGCCGAGGCTCCTGCAGTTCCACTTTCCTCATCAATGCGGGATAAATTGTCTCGAGGTGAGGGTTAAAAAGGATGGAGGGCGGGGAGTAGGGGAGCATGTGGGGTTTTGGGAATTTTTAATTGAATGTTGAATGCCCAACGCAGGATTCTGAATATCGAAGTTGCGCAACTTCAGAATTGGATGTTCAGCGTTGGAAATTCAAGATTGTTGACAATGAGTGTATATAACTGACAATAATAACGACTCTGGTTGTCTTATCAATGGGTCTTCGCGGCCCGTCTCGGGTGCCGCGAGCTTCGAATTTACCTATGAAATGAAAAGTTGCCAGATCGTTATAAACAAACTTTGAAGAATTTCGGCGGTCAGTCTGTAGAAATTAGGCTTGTAGGTCGCGCCTGTTTTCGTCAATGGGACACCCCGAGTATGCGCACCTACCCCAATATCAATTGCCACGAGCTTTAGCTCGTGGATTTTGATGCTAATCAAACCTGGGCTTTA
>JAYVRH010000051.1:0-2614 GCA_043776495.1 Cyclobacteriaceae bacterium | reverse complement strand
ACTTTAAGGGAAGTGAAATAAGTGCACTCGCTACACCTTCAGCAGAATAAGCGAATGAATCTGTATCTGTGCCGGTGGATCTTGACACAGCCTGGCGCTGGAATTTAATCTTCTTCTTCTCGGCCGTCTGAATGATCATTTTCAATACGTTGTTCTGCACTGCAGGACCATAACAAAGAACTGGACCCAGGCCGCATTTCATGTTACCACTCTCTTTCTTGTTATACATCGGCGACTGAGTATCGTGAGTTACATCAGTGCAGATGGCGAGGTCCGGTTTGATCCTGCGTGAAATCATTTCGGCTCCCCTTAACCCGATTTCTTCCTGAACAGCATTGACGATGTATAGCCCAAAGGGAAGCTTCTTTTTCTTTTCCTTTAATCTTCGCACTACTTCGGCTACCATGTATCCTCCCATCCGGTTATCAAGGGCACGGCCTACAAAAAAGTTCTTGCCCAACTCCATAAGTTCATCCTCAAATGTGATCACGCATCCCACGTGGACACCCCGCGCCTCAACTTCCTTCTTCGATTCAGCACCAATGTCAATGAAAATGTTTTTTAAGGTCGGTGTCTCTTCCTTACCTGCATCACGGACGTGAATGGCAGGCCAACCGAATACGCCCTTCACGATTCCCTTATCGGTATAAATATTGACACGCATGGACGGTGCGATCTGATGGTCAGAGCCCCCATTGCGTCGTACATAGATGTAGCCGTCGTCATTAATATAATTTACAAACCAGGAGATTTCATCGGCATGTGCTTCGATGACTACTTTGTATTCCGCCTTGGGATTAATAACACCTACCGCCGTGCCATAAACATCAATCATACGATCGTCGATATATGGCTTCATGTAGTCCAGCCAGATTTGCTGGCCGGTAGATTCAAAGCCGGTAGGAGAAGAATTGTTGAGGTATTTGAAGAGGAATTCTTTGCTTTTTTTGTCCATGCTTAGGATATTCAAAGTTTAAGGTCTAATGTTTCAGGTTTCAAGTTAATTCTAAATTCTGAATCTTAACGTCCAACCTCTCACTAACAACGATCAACCAACAACGATCAGTAATGAATCACAACGGTATATTGCCATGCTTCTTCTTAGGCAAGACGGCCACCTTATTCTCCAGCATTTGGAATGCCCTTATTAATTTCTCACGGGTCTGTTCCGGATAGATTACTTCATCCACGTAGCCCCGGTGTGCTGCTCTATATGGGTTGGCAAATTTTTTCGTGTACTCCCCTACCTTTTCTGCGAGCTTCTCTTCGGGGTTGGCTGCCTCGGAAATCTCCTTTTTGAAAATAATCTCAGCAGCTCCTTTTGCCCCCATGACCGCGATTTCCGCAGTGGGCCAGGCATAATTCAAATCCGCCCCAATGTGTTTTGAGTTCATGACGTCATAGGCACCGCCGTATGCTTTGCGTGTGATCACGGTCACACGAGGCACCGTCGCCTCTGAGAAGGCATAAAGCAACTTTGCTCCATTCACAATGATGCCATTCCACTCCTGATCGGTGCCGGGTAGGAAGCCCGGAACATCTTCCAACACAAGCAATGGAATATTAAAACTATCGCAGAAGCGCACAAACCTGGCGCCCTTCACACTAGAGTTAATATCAAGAACGCCGGCCAGGGATGCGGGTTGGTTGCCGACAATGCCGATGCTCCTTCCTGCCAGTCTTGCAAAACCAACGACAATATTCTCCGCAAAGTTTTTGTGTGCTTCGAAAAAACTACCCTCGTCGACTGTCCCGTTGATCACATCACGGATGTCGTATGGTTGGTTCGGGTTGGCCGGAATAATGTCATTTAGTTTGGGCCTTTTCTCATCCCCTGGCTGGTAGGGAAGTTTTGGTGTGGTTTCCTCGCAGTTTTGAGGGATATAACTGAACAGTTTTTTAATCTGTGAGATGCACTCCGCTTCGTTCGCGCAGGCAAAATGGTTGACACCACTTTTCGTACTGTGGGCGGTGGCACCTCCCAATTCTTCTGCCGTTACATTTTCATGTGTCACTGTCTTCACCACGTTGGGTCCGGTAACGAACATGAAGGAGGTATTCTCCACCATAAAGATAAAGTCTGTCATGGCAGGAGAGTACACAGCACCACCTGCACACGGGCCCATGATCGCAGACAATTGTGGCACCACACCCGAAGCCATTACATTGCGATAGAAAATATCTGCATAGCCACCGAGTGATACCACACCCTCCTGAATCCTGGCACCCCCTGAGTCATTGAGGCCTATCACCGGAGCACCGTTTTTCATCGCGAGGTCCATGATTTTGACGATCTTCTCCGCATGCGTTTCAGAAAGAGAGCCACCAAACACCGTAAAATCCTGTGAGAAAACATAGACTAATCTTCCATCGATGGTACCATAGCCTGTGACTACGCCATCACCCAGATAATATTCCTTATCCAATCCGAAATCTTTGCAGCGATGCATGACGAACTTTCCCATCTCCTCGAATGAGTTTTCATCGAGCAGCAATTGCACCCGCTCACGGGCCGTCAGTTTCCCTTTCGCATGCTGCTGTTCGATGCGCTTCTCTCCTCCTCCCAAAAGCGCTTCCTGATTTTTGCGATCAAGTTCTTCAAATCGTCCTTTAT
>JAYVRH010000050.1:0-2616 GCA_043776495.1 Cyclobacteriaceae bacterium | reverse complement strand
GTCAGCATCATGTTCGCCCATCAAAGTACCGAGGCTTGGACAACACTATGTAACTCAATACTGGGGGCAAGAATGAATATTACAGGAAGCTGACCAGGTCTGAAGTCTGGTGTTCGATGGCATCAAAAATGCTGAGCAGTTTCCTTTCGAAATGCTCCTTAGCATTGTCATAGCTGCCGTGATGGTGTTTTAGTGCTGTGCACTCCTCCGCTTTGGGAGTTTGTGGAGTTGCAAAGTTCATTGGATATAGATCACCTAACGTCCGCTTTAGCCATACATAGAAGAAATCAGATAAATCCGCATAGGCAATTGCATCATAGTAAGGAGGGTCAGTCACCACCGCATTAATGCTTTTCGCAGCAAATTGTTCTTTTTCCCCGCTTGAGGCGTTTCGGCATACGGAATAAAACGTGTTTCCACTTTCTGATTCACAATATCTAATGATCCAATCTATTTGATTGTTAAGGCTCCCGGTGGTGTTACCAAGTAAGTTGGCTTCAGGGTAGTCAAAGATCATTGGAATAGCCTGTTTTGAGAAAGGACTTTGCACATTTTCACGGCTTACATCCCATCTACCAAAGGACGTAGAAATGGCAGAGCCTCTATCGATTAGAATAGCAAGATATGTAATCAATACTTTTGAGTATTCTTCATCACCAAGAATCATCTCATGCTTAATCACATTTAGTTTTTTTACCAAAGTTTGCAGCAGAAAGATCTGACGTTTAGTAAACAGTTGACCCCATTCAGTGATTCCCCAGCTAAAGGTGTCGCCTCCGGCAGAATTTCTTTGCATTTTCTCATTGGGTGGCTGAACGTCCGGGACGTTATTAATGACCTCCAATTCATGTTCTGTGGGTAGACGATATGCCTTACCTTCCTTACGTTCCTCAATCACGGCAAGGAGGCGTTGCTTTAGTACCCCGGATATGGTTTGTTCCTTTATTGCTTTTACATCAGTTATGTTTCCACAACAGGGACATTTTAAGTTGCCTCTATAGTTCCAACCTTCAATATCATTAGTCCCTTTTTCAATAGAAAAGTCTATTTGATTTTTATGAATTGATGGCTTTAAATAAACTTGTTTAGCCGTTGTATTTGCCAAATAGAATTGTTTTAGCAACGGTACTTCAGCTTTGCAACTAGGATTAGAACAAGTACCAACCCTTGCCCAGTAATATGCAATCGGCTTATTGCCTTTTTCATCGGGAGGATATAAGTGACCTATTTCATCTTCCGACATCTTCAAGAGTTTCTTGCCATAAAATTCCACATCAAAAGATAGTCTGTTAGGTATTCGAACAGCCTTCGTTTCACCATCTTCAATTCTCTTCCACTCACCTGGTAAGTTTTTGAAGGTTTCTACATCGTATAATTTCTCAAACTCTTTTTTGCTGTAGGTAATTGGCTTGCCATATTTTTGTGGAAATTCCAAACTTCCCTTTTGAAGAATGTGTGCCACAGGATTTATGTCGTTACCAAAACTACGGCAACCCAACCGCGAAGCTTCAAGCGGTATGGCTCCCCCCCCGGCAAATGGATCGAAAACTTTCGGCATCTTATCAAGAAAGGCCTCGATAGCCTGGTGAAGATGTTGTTCCTTTTGCGCAACATCTTCGGTCTTCTTGTGGCGATCAAGTGTGGCGTACAAATCTTGCTCGGCATTCCGGATGGCCACGTAATAAGTATCGAAGGCTTTTAATTGCTGATCGGCACTTGCAGATTTCTTTCCCTCATTGATCGCATTGTGTGCGACCCAAATGAGTTTACGGGCAATGGTAATGATGGTATCGTTATGTCGACTTTCCCATTTAATTAAACTGGCATTGCTCAGTTGGTCCTTGGGACTTGTTTCACCCTTCGCGGTGCGTTCGTTTTCAATAAACTTGATGGAGTATTTGCCAATGAACATGAGTAACCTGTTGCGAAGATTGTCTTCCATCAGGTCATGCGCTGCCGTGTAGGGTATATCGCTGTAGGGTTTGTACCAGTCAACCTCGCTGCCTCCTTTTTCTAGTGCGAACGGTTTTCCTAATAATTCTTTGACGGCATCTTTGAATGCTTGAGGACAATTTTCATCCAGAGGATCAGGCACTAAACTGGCAAACACAACGGCTCTGCAAACAGGTAGCGGTCTACGCGCCCACCACAAATGTAACGTAGAAATGTGCCCGTGCCGAATGGATTTATCGCGCACGCTTTCAGCGGATATCTCCTTTACAGGCATGGCTACTTCTATAAGTTTTTTGGGCTGTTGCATGCTAGAGCTTTTCAATGAGTTTTGTCTTTACTAATTCGTATGCTTTTTTACTGTCATACTGCACTTCGGGCCGGATGATGGCTTCAATGTCGCCCAGAAAGTTTGGGTCGTGCATTTTCTCTTCGAGGTTTTGCTGGAAGATCATAGATGTAACCTTATTGCCTTCGCGTTTGAGGTATTCATGAAAGCCAATGATCACTTTTCCGGCATCTATTTTTCTTTCTTTTAACACGCTATAAAGATCGAATAAATCACGGCCTTTTCGTCGCTGATAAAGGGCCCTGAGCTTGGTAGAGAGCATCTCTTCCGGGTGGAACGTTGGAATATCGGCCTTTCCGCTGAACCAACCCGATGCA
>JAYVRH010000049.1:0-2628 GCA_043776495.1 Cyclobacteriaceae bacterium | reverse complement strand
CTCGGTCGCTATTAGGATTGGTGGCTTTGGGGATCAGACTGTTGTTACGCTATTATCTGCCGGAAAAGAAAAATCTGTGGCGCCTGATCGAATGGACTTTGATCATGGCTGCTATCGTTCTATTTCTCCAGCAACTTGCGCTGCGTTTGATTATTAACAATCCAGAGTACATAGAATTTCTTAATCAAACGCTCCCCATCCGTGGCCTGGTCGACTGGTTGATCATTGCTCTTACAGCCATGGGAAGTTGGTTGTGGTCGTATCTGCGTGATCAGAAAGAAGCGGAACTGCGCAGGGTAGATATTGAGCGGCTTGCCCGGGAGTCCGAACTCTCAGCTCTACGACAACAGCTGCATCCTCATTTTTTGTTTAACAGCCTCAACTCCATCAGCGCGCTGGTGGGAAGCCGACCGGAGGAAGCAAGAAAGATGGTACAGCAACTTTCAGACTTTCTGCGAGGCACTCTGAAAAAAGATGATCAGCAATTGGTGACCCTCGATGAAGAGCTGGCGCACTTGCAGCTCTACCTGGACATTGAAAAGGTCCGCTTTGGCCACCGATTAACCGTTGACATTCAAAAAAGTGAAGAAATTCTTGCCTTCAAACTTCCATCCTTGTTGTTGCAGCCTGTGGTCGAGAATGCCATTAAATTTGGATTGTATGATACTGTGGGTGACATCATAATCTCAATTTCAGCGAGAAGAGACAACAAAACCCTGGTCGTTGAGGTTAAGAATCCATTTGATCCAAACACTTCCAGTCCAAGACAAGGAACTGGATTTGGTCTCTCTTCCGTCCGGCGTCGCCTTTATCTTATTTATTTGCGCAATGATTTGTTGGCAACTTCCCAGAATGAAAATATCTTTTCCACAACGATTAAAATTCCACAATCCGTATGATCCATACGATATTGATTGACGATGAACCATTGGCCAGGAGCATCGTGAAAGAATACCTTTCTTACTATGATGATATTAAGATTGTACAAGAATGCAATGATGGATTTGAAGGTGTAAAAGCCATTGCCCAACACAAGCCCAGCCTCATTTTTCTGGACATCCAAATGCCCAAGATCAACGGCTTTGAAATGCTTGAATTGATAGAGAATCCACCTCCCGTTATTTTTACTACCGCGTTTGACGAGCATGCCATCAAAGCGTTTGAGCTTCATGCGGTGGATTATTTATTAAAACCATTCAGCAAAGAGCGATTTGATAAGGCGTTGCAAAAGTGGATGGCTCAACAGCACACACAGAAGAATACGGCTGTCCTATTGGAAAATACTTCTCAACCGGAAGAGCGGCACCGCATTGTGGTGAAGAAAGGAAACAACATTGTCATTGTCCCTGTACATTCGGTGCATTATATAGAGGCTTTTGACGATTACGTAAAAATTTACACCAAGGAGGGCTTCTACCTGAAGAAAAAAACGATGGCGCATTATGAAAGGGTGCTGGATCCTGGACTGTTCGTGAGAATCCATCGGTCTTATTTATTGAACCTTCAAGAGCTTACCCGTATTGAGCCGATGGAAAAGGACAATCACGTGGCCCTTCTAAAAAGTGGCGCAAGGGTGCCGTTGAGTCAAAGTGGTTATGTAAAATTGAAAGAAGTGTTGGGATTCTGAACTTTCTTCAGGCAATCGCGTCTTTCAAAAATTCGTTTAACGGCTTCATTGCTTTGCTTGCCACTATAATTTTCTTTAGAAACTGCTTGTTTTTCACATCTGTGTCTCTAAATGAATGTGACACGATGAACGTCTTATGCTTAAGCCATTCAATGCGAGGATGGTCCTTGGCGTAGCCTTTGGGTATGTTTTTGAGTTTATCAAACTCGGAAAACTCTTTGAACCATTTCTTAAAGCTCTTTTCTTTCATAATTTTTTCCAGCCGCTCCCCATTGTAATCGATCTCCTGACGGATCTTGTTGAGGTTGGGGGAGTCGGGCATGTAGATACCTCCAGCTAAAAAACTTCCACCCGGCTCGATATGCAAATAATAGCCCGGTTCCTGAACAAGTTTACCATTGGGCGAGAATCCCGCACCCATATTGGTTTTATAAGGACTTTTGTCCTTGCTGAATCGCACATCACGATAGATGCGGAAGGGAAGCTTCTTTGGGTTAAGTGAACTCAAATCAGGATTAAATTTGATCAGCTCATCCAAAACCTTTCCTACGAAATCTTCAAAGTATTCTTTAGCCTGCAGGTAGGCAGGCTTATTCTTCTCAAACCAATCACGTTTATTGTTTTTGGAGAGTTTTTGGAGAAAAGTGAGGATGAGGGCGAAGTCCATTTGAATTTATATTAACTTAACAACTATGGATTGGAAATCCATAGGTTGAATACATTGACTGAAAGTCATTTGAATTTGCTGTGAACAGCATTTAAAACTGTGAACTGAAAGTTCATTGAAACTATTCAAGAATGAAATTCTGATCACTATTCGGCCCATCCTTGTGATGTTCCAAATATTGCTGGATCATTTCGTCCGTTATATTACCTGTACTCCACGCTCCATAACCTATTCCCCACAAATGCTGGCCCCAATAACGCTTTTTTAATTCCGAAAACTCATCCAACATCAATCGTGCGCTTCTTCCCTTTACGCGTTTTATAATATCACTCAC
>JAYVRH010000048.1:0-8708 GCA_043776495.1 Cyclobacteriaceae bacterium | reverse complement strand
TTGGTTCCATTGTATTCATAACCCGTTTCTTCATAGTCGCTCGTGCCGGTAGGGTAAGCTGTGCTTTTGGTAAGTAAAACACTCCCCGCAATATTGGTAAACTGATTCACCGAGCGTTGTGTTAAGGTCCCATTCATAAGTTTTTTCTGCTCGATGGGCAGGCTGATCATATTCTTAAAATCGCCGGCGCTGGCATCAAACATGGCAAGCGGTGCACCTGATCCTGCATCACTGGGATAAATAGTCTCTGAGCGTTGTATCCTGCCCTGGCTATCGGTGAATTGCATCGAAGTAGGATTGTTATGCTTCCCAGTCGCATCATATCCATAACTGGTCGTAACGGTCACTCCATCCTTAATATCAGTTTTGTTCAATAGATTGTATCGATATGTGGTAATTCCATAGTCGGTCCAGATTCCAAACTCACTTCCTCCTCCCCCACAATTCATACAGCCGACCAGGTTCACCTTTCTGGCATTCACGGTGGTGATGGTCGATCCGGTAAGTCCGCGGCTACTCGCCGAACTGTTGATTGCCGTGCCATCATTCTTTTTCACAACCTCATTTAGCGTTTCTCCGGTCCCGATCGCAGCGACAAGTGGTTTTAATGGAAACTGACCAGGATTGATAAATGCGGGAGCAATATTCATATAACTTAAATCCGTTTTCCCATTGCCCGTTTGTTCTACCGAAGCCTGCTCGTATCCAAAATGATAACCATGAGAAGACCACATGGGTGGAAGCGGGTTAGATGAATGACTGATTCCAAAGTCAGATCCACCCAATGAGGCAAAGGTAAAGTTGTCATTGTTGTTAGGATATTGGTATTCATAATTGGCAGGGTCCAGGTAGAGCTTTCCGGTGCCATACTTAAATGTCTTCGTGAGGGTATTCCCTTGCCCATCTGAATTGACAATGGATTTGATGCGAAGGCCACCTACCACGGGCGACACATCAGAAACCCGGTGACATTCGTAATCAAAATCACTCGTACCACCTGTTGGGTATTTTATCCTGGTCAGTATGCCGGCCTTTGTCAAAGCCTCATTGACTGACCTTTGGTTGGCCGTTGTGTATGTGATGGTGATACCGGGCACAGGGTTGGTAAAGCTTTCTAATAATCCCTCATTGGTATCGTAGCCATTGTAGAACTCCCACTTGTCGCGCGCTAGAGAATAACGCCTGGGCAACTGGGTTGCATTGTAAGTAAATTCATATTTGGGTAGTTGTGTTCCTGAGCATGAAGACTCCTGGACCCAATTCAGGCGAAGCCTTTTTTGATCGAAGGTGGATCCATACCAACTCGGACCTACACAACCAGAGCAATTGGCGGATGAATAGTAATCATACGAAAAATCAAATTTCTTACACAGACTTCCATAGGCAATCTGAATGGCTGCCAAACTTTTGGAACTGGTGTTGGCTAACTCAATATTATAGATCGGGGTACCACCACTTTTCACGTATTTCGATAAATCTTCGCGTGGTGCTGCTGACTGAAGGAAGTCTATTGTGGTATAACCCGAACCTGTCGTAATCCGGCTCAATTGTTTGCCATCTACAATGGAAGTTCCAGGTATTTGTGACACATGGTAGATATCACCTGAAACAACGCCGGGAGTTACACCAAATTCGTTGAACGAGATGGAGTGCCCACTCCGGTTTCCAAAGGAATACGTATCATCCACATATTCAAGGTTTATCCAATCTTCTCCATTCGCTGACTCCACTTTGTACAAATACCAGGAAGTGGAGGAACTGACATGCTTGTTGCCCGACAGTTCATCAGGGTCTGAAAAAGAATCTTCTGTTGCTCCGGCGCCGCCAAAAAAATATTTGTTACCATCAGGGGCGATGATTTTCCATGCATAAAACAAACCCGGTGAATTGATGGGTTCTATGAAGACATCCGCCTCGGGTATCATATGAATTTTCCGGTTGGCGTCAAAAAAGAATTTGCCGGAGTAGCCCGAAAAATTAAATGTGAATAGATCCGGTTCTGTATCAATAAAACCTTTGCCCGCTTCGACGTACAAAGCCCTACAACCACCCCAGGATGGCAAGGTGCCAATCTGGGGGCCTTCAGTGCTCAGGGGCCGGTCACCACAGGTAATGAGTTCCGGCAGAATACCATAGTTTTTATACCATCCCCGGTTTACATAAGGTGAAGTACCGCCTATGATCGTTCCTTTCGTGATGCCTTCATCCGGACCACCAATAACAGAACGGCTGATCATACCACCGGCGCTTAAGCTCCAGCCGAGGCCAACCCAACTCGCTATTTCGCTCACTCTATGCCCGGATGCATGATAGTTTAATGTTATCGGCAGTTTCAAAGATCCTTCCTCCACGGTGTAAACAGGAACAGAGATGGAGGGAACCCCTGTATGATTATTCACGGGAATGTCTCCATACTTTCCCAGTGCAGCAGCATTGGGTGAAGGAAAGGTGGGCTGCACTTTCTCCTGGCCAAAGAGGAAGTCTACTTGCAATAGGAAGCTGGCGGTTAGCACCCACATCCATCCGGGATTATAAATGAGTTTCATAGGTCTCTATTTTAATTTGATGAGTATTTCATGAAATGAAGTGAATGCCAGGACACGAATCCTATTGTAGCGCACATAAGTTATTCGTTATTTAGTTATTCAAAATTCCGAACAGCTTCAGGGGGTAGTACCACAATCAAATTTCCAAGGTGATCATAGAGGTAGTAGGTACAGGCGTATAGCTTTCCATTGGCATTACTCCCAAACTGGGCTTTCTTGCACACAGTATGGCCCAACTTATCTACATACTCAATCACATCTTTGTTGTGCTCATCTGTGGTGACGTTGGTATAAAGTTGATTGCCTAAATAGAATTTCGAATCCGGAATGAGGGATATCAGGTTTGTGGCAGCATCGTAGTGAAACTGAAACACCTCACTGGCACCGTTTGAGCTATATATCTTTTTAATAGTATGATTGGTACCGGGCTGCCAGGCTGTACCGGGAGCGCCTTGCTCTGTTAAACGATTCAGCGGGGATGGCTCAAAGGACGTCACCGCAAACGGTTTACTATCATCGGCGATTTTATCTAACGCGTTATTGTAAGCGTTGTAGTGGTTCGAAGTAGAATAGATACCCCCTATGTTAACTGGATTAATCTTGATCCACCCGTTTCCCTCTGCCGCGGCATACGGCAGGTATTTTGTTGACTCTCTGCCGAATATATCGAGGACAACTGGTTGTACAATGTCCTTTTTCGAAGGTGACCCCCAGGTGTTCACCGTTTGTTGTGGCCGGCCCAGCCCATCGAAGTATTGTACAGATTGAGAATGTTGGTCCGCTGTCAGGATTCCTACTGTGGCCGGGTTTGTAATATTGCTAACACGGACTGTGTTGCTAACAATGTAGTTCTCATTGATGGCTGCAAGCTGGGTGAGCACATATCGCGAAGATCCTGTACCCGTTACTCCGGTTTTGGTGACAATGATTGTAAGGGTGTCCGTGGCAAAAGTCGAGAAGGTCCGTGTGGTTGCCAGGGCAGTGTTGACATTATTTTTCCATAAGTAAGTGGAGTATCCTGCTCCAGCATCAAGTACCTGGTTATTTGCAGTTCTGGAGACCACAATCACCGGATTGGGATTCACCGTGGCAACAAAGTTTTGCGGAAGCCCAATGCATCCATTATAAGCAGGTGTGAAAGAATAGGTGACAGTTCCAGTGCTAGCACCAATATTAAAGAGAGGATTGTTTACAGGCGAAATACCGCCAACCGATGCGCCCGTAATTGTGCCGCTGATTGTACTGGTCCAATTATAAGTTGTACCAGGAATGGTCAATGTGGGGGTATAGGCAACCGTAGCACCCGACCAGATAGAAATAGGCGAAGGTATTGGGTTGATGGCAGGTGTCGGCTTCACCGTCTCAACAACGGAAATCGGTGTGCCAGCACAGCCATTTGCAACCGGGGTAATTGTATAAGTTATCGTTCCTGGATTTACCCCATCAATGCTATTTAGTGTTTGATTAATCGACGGCCCACCACCAGTAACCATAACGGCGCCGGCAGCATTGACTGGGCTAAAAGCCACATTGTATGCAGTTCCGACAACCGCATTTGGATTGGTTAGGGCTATCGAGGTCTGACCTGTTGAGCAAATCGTTTGATTTGTCACAGAAGAGGTAATGGTCGGCTTCGGTTGAATTGTGACAACGGCTGAAATCGGATTGCCGGTACATCCATTGGCGGTGGGAGAAATAATATATGTCACGGTTCCGGGACTCGTGCCATTTAAACTATTCAATGCCTGCACAATAGAAGCCCCACTTCCATTGGATGCACCGTTAGCATTGCTGGCACTTGCAGTCCAACTAAATGCTGTTCCTACTAGTCCGCCGGAAAGTGCTATTGAAGTCAGTCCCGGTAAACAAATCTTCTGGCTCGAAACAGTTGAGGTAACGGTTGGCTTTGGCTTCACGGTCACTGTTACTGAAATAGGCAGACCTGTGCAGATATTGGCCGTTGGAGTAATGGTATAAACTACGGTTCCATTATTTGCACCATCGGAACTACTTAACGTCTGGATAATGGATGATCCATTGCCGTTTGATGCGCCGGTTACATTGCTTGCATTTGCCGTCCAGTTAAATACAGTTCCAGGTACACCATTTGGGTTGGTGAGGACGATCGAGGTTTGAGTTTGCGAGCAGATCGCCTGGGTTGAAACTGACGATGCTACGACGGGAACATTGTAAAAGAGAAATGGCGTACCACTCGTAGTTCCCTGCGCGGTGGAGGATGTAAGGCATGTACCTGAAAGGCCTGAAGCAGTGACCGTAACGATGTTTCCGGAATAAAAGAGACCGGTCCCCGAAGAATTACTTGCTGTCAAAGTGATTGATGGGCTATTCGAAAAGATACTTCCATCCTCCCTTTTCCAGGCATAAGTAGATGACCCTGTGGTGTAGGCACTTGCCGCTGTGAATGTGATTGGTTGTCCAATACAATAATTTAAGCCCAGGACCTGGACACCCACCGTCGGGGTAACACTGTTTGTAATATTAACCGTGTAGGTATTGGATTGCACGGGAGTATTAACACACCAATAGTTGGAGGAGACTGAACAATAAACGGTATTCCTATTGGCTAAGCCATTAATTGTATACGGATTTGTCGTGGCCCCGTCTATTGGGGAGCCATTCAGGTACCACTGATAAGACAGGTTCCCGACTGCATTTGACACATTGGCATAAAATTCAGCATTCGGCGTGCCAGAGCATATTTGAGGAGGGCCCGTGGTGGTGACAGAATAATTTGACTTGGCAGTGACATTAAAATTGATGGTCGTTGATTTGGAGACGTAGGAACCTGGTGCTACACAAGGATAAGAACTTGTCATGGCTACATACACCGAATGTGACCCGGCAGATAAACCACTGGTGGAGAAGAGGAATACGTTGGAAGGCCCGCTATAAGTAGGCGTTGAAGATCCGTCGATATAGAAATTATAGTACGGGGTGGTACCTCCATTTGTGGGGGTGGCTTCAAAAGTGATGCTACCCCCCTGGCACACATTACCGCTATTCAATGAAAGTGATACCGAAGATGTCGCAACAGCGTTTATTTCGATGTTACTTAAAGAATAACTTTCCCACGAATTTCCGTTACAATATGAGTTCGCCGTGACGCTGACCATTGCTGCTGTATTCCATGTCACATGAACAGAGTTATTATCATAAGAGGAAATGATACCACCCTGGTTTACAGACCATGTTGTGCTTGTACAATTTCCCTGAAGAGTAAAAACAATATCACTTCCTGCGCACAGTGAACCATTTGCCAAGCCAATGCTCTGAGAATACGCAGGGGTCAGTTGAATAATAAAGCCTATTGCAATAAAAGATAGAACAATTGTGAGCCTCAGGTCTTTGGCTCTCTTCAGCTCCTGGAGAAGATGCCCTTGCAAAACTTGCTCTGAAAATTTTTTGGTTAATGGATTCATATGCTTGTCTGTTATAGTATCAAAATAAATGCTGGCACTCCAGCACGTGTCCAACGCTTTGCAATACAATAATTAATGACGCAATAAACCTAGCGGTTGGAACGCTGGAGTCAAATCGATCAGGAAAATCGTACAATCATCACTCAAGCGGATTGCTCTGATCTCAATACATTCGATGTATAATCAATGCCATGAAGAAATTCTGTACCCTGCTACTCATAACTTTCTTATGGGCATCCGTATGGGCCCAATCACCAAACTTTGCCGGTGATAGCTTGACACGAAAGATCAAACCCTCCATTGATTCGTTAAAAGGCCTTGAAAGCTCTTCATCGCTTCACATCTATGACAGTTTGCATGAATACGCCAATCTGAATCGGTTTAAAGATTCGCTCAAAATAATAACATGGGCAGATAGTATGACAATGAAGGTGAACACTCACTTTACAAAAGATCAAAGTGATCTGTCACGAAAAATCGACAGCCTCGAACACTTGAAAATATCCACGACCCGATGTCAACAGAAAGTAGATAGCCTCATTCGTAAAAAAGATGCACTGATCACAGAAATCAATTCAAAACAAAAAGACCTCAAACAAAAGGTAACTCACCGTTACACAGAATGGGAGAAGTCAGCCAGAAGCAAGTTGAAATTGGATTCGATGGGGATTAAAGCAGGAGTCAATATTCCCGGAATGAAAGATCTTAGTAAAGATATTGGGAAGATTCCAGGCGTACCTCAAGGTCAGCCAAATTTGAGAAAGCAGAATATGAGTGGTGTTCCGGCCCTGCCAGCCCTTAATTCGAAAGACTTTTCAGACCTGGGTCTTTCAAAAGATTTGTCGGGCATTGGTGGTAAGACTTCCCTGCCATCGACAAGCGGATTGCAACAATGGGAACAAAAGATTTCTGGCCTGACTGATCCAGTTAAAAGTGTAAAAGGAAAATTGAATGAAGCTGGGGCAATGGCCAAAGATCCCTCGAAGGCAGCCGAAACTGCGGTGGGCCAGGTAAAGGAAGTAAAAGACCTTAATGGTCAAATGTCCAAGTCAGATAAGCTTCTGAAGGAGAATGAAGCCCTACAGTTGGCCGACAAAATGAAAAATCCAGAGGCCATGCAACAGGAGATAAAAGAAAAGGGCTTTTCACAAGTGGTCAATCATTTCACAGGACAAGAAGAAACACTTAAGAAGTCCATGGATGAAGTTTCGAAGTACAAGACGAAGTACAAATCCCTTGGCAGTCTCGCGGAAGCCAAGAAGAAATGGCAGCCGGTAAACAGCTTGAGGGGTGTTTCCTTTCGCGAGAGATTTCATCCAGGAATCAATTTCGGTTTGCAGAATAGAAAAGACACCATTTCAATTGATTTTTACCCCAATGCCGCCTACCAGATTTCAGGCAGGTTTGAAGTGGGTGCAGGAGCGATGTATCGCTTAACGGTGCTTGAGAAAAACCGTCAGCTCGATCAGGGCAATCCAGTCTGGGGACTTAATTCATTCACCACCGTCCGACTCTTCAAAGCTACCCGATTGAGGGTCGAATTGGATGGGACCAGCAAACCCCTCCCACCAAAAGATGTAGAGGCTTCAATTGAACGAATGTGGCAGTGGAAATTTGTTGCAGGCATTCAGAATAATTTTAAAATCAGCAAAGCAATTGATGCGAACGTTCAAATGCTCTACAATTTTGATAAGAAATTAAAAGATGCATTTCCGGAAAAGCTTTCGATCAGGGTTGGTATTCATTATAAGCTGCCAGGGAAATAGAATGTTTTGGTGCCTGAGGTGTTGGTCGGGATTTGCAATTTGATCGCTGTCGCGAAATCCGGTTTAACCACGATTATTACATCCATAAATTTGCCACAGATTACACAGATTTTCACAGATAACTTTATCTGTGCCAATCTGTGCAATCTGTGGCTAGTTAATTACCCTCCAACAAACATAAAATTTCTGTGCGAAACACCCTTGAACTAAGAAACAGAATACGATCGCCAATTTCCTAATGATGAATCGATAATTTCATCTAAATCAGAAAAACAAACTCCTGAGCATTGCTATGAAATCTGCTCTTCTTAACTTTCTTTTCACTCACAAAATAAGCAACGATCTGTTCGGAATGTTCTCTTCTGCACTTGAAGTATAACGGAGTTCGATCAATTTTGCTTCCAGCCAAAAGGTTCTTTAAAATTGTCTTGCTTTGCGCCCCGATTTCATGCTCCGGCTTAAGTGCTTTCTCAATTTTCTCAATGACCAAATTGATCTCTTTGACTTGCTGTGGTTGTAATGCCATAATTGTCTATCTATTTAATTTTTATTGCTTCCTCATATTCCTTTGTCAGTCCCTGAATAATATCTTTCATGGACCGGATGCTTTTGACATCCTCGATCGCTGGACCGGCACACCAGACCGTCTTGTAAGTTGCACCGAAGGCGGCTTTCTCCACAGCCTTCATTCCCCGCAAGGCGATGATCATTTTCGCGTACTTCTTAAGCGTCTTATTGTTGTTTAAAATCCATTCCAGAAAATTGGCCTTCGTACCAAGCTGCTGAACATAGGGAGTATTGATCACCGTGAGCGCAGACCCCGACAATTTGTTGGTACGGACAATATCTTTTGCCCCATAGCTGACCATGGCCTGCTTGTATTCAGGTGAAATGTCTGCTTCTTCACACGCGATGAAGATCGTACCCACCGAAGCCCCTGAGGCTCCCCAATCCAT
>JAYVRH010000047.1:0-8731 GCA_043776495.1 Cyclobacteriaceae bacterium | reverse complement strand
TATGGGAGACATTATCTGGTAGCCGGTCCTGGCGGAGAAAAGGTAGTAGAAGCATACATCACCAACAATGTAACACTGGACATGCCTGGTGTCCACGGCATAGGTCATGCCATGCTCGTGCTCGAAAAGGACTACCTGGAGTTAAGAAACTATCTTGGAACTGACGTTCAGGGGGTGCTGGGTTATGAAGTATTTAGTCGGTTTGTCGTTGAGATCGATTATGAGAGAAAGCTCCTGACACTCACTTCACCTGGCTACTTTCATCCCAAAAGGAAATTTCGTTCGTTGCCCATTACGATTCAGGATACCAAGCCATACATTCGAGTACCGGTGGAATTAAATGATGGCACTGTGATCAATGCAAAATTGCTTGTTGATACTGGTGCCAGCCATGGACTTATGTTGGATTGCGCTTCCGACAAGCAAATCACCTTACCTGAAAAACATGTCAGCAGCTTGATCGGGCGTGGAATTGGAGGACTGATCACCGGAGAGATAGGCCGTGTTAGATCAATGGATCTTGCCAATTACCACATTGAAAATATTGTGGCCTCTTTCCCAGACCCAAACAGCTATGTAGATACGCTAAAATCCTCTGACGTATTTAGGAATGGTACAGTAGGAGGTGAAATATTAAGTCGATTTACCACGATCTTCAACTTTCCAGAGGGAAAAATCTATTTTAAGAAAAACTCCTCCTTTTCAAATAAATTCAATTTCAATATGAGCGGTCTTACATTGAAAGCAAAGGGCGCCCGCTTAAGAAAATTTGAAGTGACCGACGTAAGAAAAGACTCAGCAGCGGAAAAAGTGGGTATTCAAAGTGGAGATGAGGTATTTTCTATTAATGGCCTCCGAGCCTCAGATCTGGACCTTAGTAACGTAAATGGTTTTTTTAATTCTAAGCCCGGTAAAAAAATCAGGTTGGAACTTCTTCGCAACGGAGAAAAAATTACAAAAACCCTTGAGCTGGAGAGTCAGATTTAATAAGTGGCTGAAGGAACCGGGCAAGTTGCCCTTTTCGCTTTCTGTACGCTTTATCCCAATAACGTTGCGTCTTTAGAAAGTGAAGGGAATTTAGAAGTTCACGATATAGCAATTCGCTTGTAAGATTTTGCTTCAATACGTAATTCATTACTCCGGCGCTGATGGCTTCCTGATAATTTGAATTCTTTAGAATCGTGATGGGAACATTGCGGGTCTTCCTGCTGTGAAGCATTGACACCATGGCCTGCAGTGCGCTTCTTCCAATATTATCATCAATTAATATATGTTGCGGACGAAACCACACGAGCCGCTGCAGGATTGACTTCAGATCAAAAGCCATCTCAGTCAATATGACTTTGTCCTGAATCCCATGCAGACGATCAAACACATGACCTAATTCAATGGGATTATTGCCCACCACCAGCACTTTCCACCGATCCTGCAAATTAATGCTCTTAGCCATAGTCTGTTCTTAAACGTTTAGTGCAAAAAATTGAAAGAAGTAACCCGGTAATTACTTTATCCATCAAAACAATCTTGTAAAAATTTCGTCTGCACAACCAAATCATTAGTTTTAGCGGGTGTCGGAGAAAAAAATAATCATTCTGGGGGGAGGGCTTGCAGGTTTGATCACCTCAATTCACCTCACCCATTCGGGGGTACCTTGCATGCTCATCGAGAAAGGATCATACCCCTTTCATCGCGTATGTGGTGAATACATTTCCAATGAAGTAGTGCCCTACCTTAAATCCCTTGACGCGTTCCCAGAAGAATTGCATCCAGCGTTGATCAGTCAATTCCAACTCACCTCTGTGAATGGCAAATCTGCTTCTCTTCCATTAGACCTGGGTGGTTTTGGAATCAGCCGCTATCAGTTTGATCTTTTTCTTTTTCAAAAAGCCCGCCAGCTTGGTGTTGAGTTTTTTCTTGATACAGAAGTTGAAAGAGTATCTTTTGAAGATGATCGCTTTAACATCCAAACGAATCATGAAATGCATTCTGCCTCTGTGGTAATTGGTTCATTTGGAAAACGATCCAGGTTAGATGTACAGCTCAAGCGCTCATTCATCCAAAAACGATCGCCCTATGTCGGGGTGAAATATCACATTCGCCTGAAAAAGTTTCCTAAAGACCTGATTGGCCTTCATAATTTTCAAAATGGTTACTGTGGTATCAGCCGCGTCGAAGATGACCGGGTGAATCTTTGCTACCTGACCCATCGCGAAAATGTTAAAACGTACGGAAACATTCGTTCTATGGAAGAGGCAGTACTATTCAAAAATCCATTCCTGAAAAAGATTTTTGAAGATGCTGAATTTTTGTTCGACAAGCCCGAAACGATCAATGAAATTTCCTTTGAGACTAAAGCTCCCGTGGAGCAACGCGTCTTGATGGCGGGTGATGCTGCTGGAATGATCACTCCACTTTGTGGCAATGGAATGGCAATGGCGATTCACTCAGCAAAAATTCTCAGCGAACATGTGCTTCAATTCTATAAGGACGAGCATTATTCAAGGGCACAGCTTGAACATGATTATTCAAAAGCATGGACAAGGCTTTTTGCCAGAAGACTCTGGGCCGGACGACAAATTCAAAGGCTATTCGGTGATGAATGGACTTCCAACCTCGCGGTGAACCTGGCTCAACATGCTAAGCCGATCGCTCACTATCTGATGAAGAAAACTCATGGGGTGCCATTTTGATTATTGGGTATTTATATAACTGGAGTTACGCATGTCTTTTGATTTTTTTCACTCAAAGAGGCGCTAAGAACGCTAAGAAGAATGCAAAGATTTAATGGTTTGCGTAAGTCCAGTTATATAATGGTCTCATCATAATTTGCACATGACCTAGGCCCTTCTACAAATGATACTCAGTGACATGGCTCACTTCTAAGAACAGCCAGATAAAGAATCCATTTAGGCACGTGGCGGAAATAAAATTGAGCCACATGGTGTATCGGAAGTTGGCTTCCAGGGGATCTTTAAAAACTTTTAAGAACCAAAAGCCAAAGAAAAACACTACTGGACTAAGTGCGGCAAGAAAAGCGATCCCATATTTCAACTCATAAAAGTTCAGGAAAAATAAAACGAAGCCGACTCCCGTCAGGGAAAAAAACACAGCCGTAAAATAAAATGTGCCTCGGATGTCCAGCATTCTGCTGATTGTTTTGTCACCGTGCTTGGCATCTTCTTCGTGTTGATATACCTGTGTCATTGGATAGCTTGCCCACAACATGAAGCTGGTGAGCAGGGCAGGAGTGAGGACTTTCACCTTTAATAAATTCTCAATCCCAAAATTATTGATGCCTGCGTAGCACATCAAAAATGTAAACGCCCCCTGAAACAAACCTATGACGAGCCAGCCAACCATTGGATATTTTTTCAACCGGATGGAAGGGTAACTGTATGCTTTTGAGACCAACCCATAGATCAACAGCATCAGGGAAAATAACCAGGAGATTTTGACGAAACCAATGAGGATGGCAATCACGTCCAGAAGAAGTGACATCCAATAGAGTCCCTTGTTCACGGGCGGTGGGTTTTTCAATCCCCCAATGCTTTTCTCATCCTTGTCGAAATAACTGTTGTAGCCGTTGCTGGCCGGGTACAAAAAAAAGTGAAGAATGATAAAAACCCACATCAACCTTGACTCAATCAAATTGGGTGAGGTGGACAATGAAAATAGATACACCGGAAGCAAAAAGTACGAAAAAGGAAAGCGAAGGTGGAGAAGTGTTGACTTTGAAAACATAAGCACGAAACTTAATGATTAAAATAATCCTTTTTAAAGTATTATTGAGAAATGAGTTTCATTACTTCTATCGGTACAGCTACGCCGCCTCACTTGCTGCGGCAGTCGACCATTGCTGATTTCATGATTCGGGCCATGGAACTTGGCAAGGAGGATAGCCGCAAATTGCAGGTCCTTTTCCGTGCCAGCGGTATTGAAACACGCTATTCTGTGCTGGAAGATTATGGAAAAACCGAAGGCTTTCATTTTTTTGAAAATACCCCCGGAATGGAGCCCTTCCCGACTACCAAGCGCAGACTTGAGTTGTACCGCAAGCATGCTCTGTCAGTAAGCGTTGAAGCTGTGCTAAGGTGTCTTTCCCCTCTTCGTAACTTCAGAAAAGATTCAATCACGCACTTAATTGTTGTGAGTTGCACAGGCATGTATGCTCCGGGCCTTGACATTGACCTTGTAAAGGCATTGGGACTAAGTTCCAGCATCGAGCGAACCAGCATCAACTTTATGGGCTGCTATGCCGCTTTCAATGCTCTGAAACTTGCCGGAGCTGCCTGTGCTGTACGCCCGGATGCAAAGGCCCTCATTGTTTGTACTGAGCTTTGCAGCATTCACTTTCAAAAAGAAAATACCGATGATAATTTCCTGGCAAACGCTCTTTTTGGAGATGGATCTGCTGCAATCCTGGTGGAACCCATTCCCCGCACAGGGTTGAGCCTGCAACTTGAAAGTTTCCATTGCGAACTCGCCACCGAAGGTGAACACGACATGACCTGGACGGTCGGAGATCTTGGTTTCGAAATGCGCTTGTCATCGTATGTTCCTGAGGTGGTGCGCAGCGGCATCAAAAGCCTTACCCGATCATTGTTCGATAAGATTCATCAAAACTTCTCAGACATCGCTTACTTTGCCATCCATCCAGGAGGCAAAAAAATTCTGGAAGCCATTGAAAGCGAATTGGGACTGACGAAAGAGCAAAACAAATATTCATATGACGTGCTAAAGAAATTTGGCAACATGTCATCTCCTACCGTTCTCTTCGTTCTTCATGAAGTATGCAAGAACCTACAGACAACCGACGACGGAAAACGCATTCTTAGTTTCGCATTCGGTCCAGGGCTCACGTTGGAAAGCATGATTCTAAAAATTAACCTAACCTCCTAATTCTTTCATTATTCTTTCAGCCTTTTGATTCAAACCTCCCCTGAAAAATGCCATCCCTGTTTGCCCATCGCTCTCATCAAATTGAAATCATGGACGATCTTCAATGCCAGGGGGAAGTGGTACATCAAACCTTACGTGAGCTTGAGTTCATCAACAGGTGGTTGGGCGGAAATGCGGTTACACTGGAAGGAGTCAAACAACTCAGCAGAGACCATACGAGTGAAACTCTTTTTATTGCTGACCTGGGATGCGGAGGCGGCGATATGTTAAAGTTGCTGGCTGAATGGGGAAGAAGGAATAACAGATCACTGAAATTAATTGGGATAGACGCCAACCCTTATATTATTGAATTTGCCAGAAGCAATTGCCGTTCTTATTCTGAGATTTCTTTTGAAACCCTTGATATTTTTTTACCTCAATTTCAGCAGAAGAAATACGATATCATCATGGGAACTTTATTCTATCATCATTTTGACAACAAGGTGTTGGTTGGTTTTTTCTCAAAACTAATTCACCAGGCACGGTTAGGTCTTGTTATCAATGACATTCACCGGCATTGGCTAGCGTTTTATTCCATTCAACTTCTCACAAAATTCTTTTCCAAATCCTCAATGGTTAAATTTGACGCGCCGCTTTCCGTTTTGCGCGCGTTTACCAAAGAAGAATTGGTGGACATCCTCGGCAGGGCAGGAATTCAACAGTTTCGGTTAAGATGGAAATGGGCCTTTCGGTGGCAAATAACCGTTTCCAAAGCGTTTGGCTGAGCGGGAGCGTTTGGCACAATTTTTAATGGTGAGAGTGTGTATTAAAATCCAAATATGAAAGCAAATATTCTCCTTTTGTCTGTGTTGCTGCTGGCGGGGTGTGCCTCCAGTCCTTTCGGAAAGAAAGTTAAAGAACCATTTAGAGGATCCGCATACGAATCAAACAACCGATTTTTTCGCGCCAGCGGCAAGGGCGAAAGTTCTTCCGACAACATCGCCCGGGGTAAAGCCGACATCGAAGCTAAAACAATCCTGGCGGGCCAAGTCAATACCACCATGAAGCAGGTGGCCGACAACTACCAGGGCCAAACTGAAAATGACCGGGGTGCTGATGTAGCAGAAAAATTTCAAAGCCTGTCACGGCAAGTGATGAATACCGACCTCGCAGATTTGCGGAAGATAGGAGAAGAGAAATATTACAATCAAAAAGAGAATAAGTATACAGTTTTCATCGCGTACGAAATCAAGAAGAACGCCATGTTTCGATTCATGAAAAAACAGGCGAAGACAGATCAAACGATCGACGAGCGTCAGCAGGCCATCATACAGAAAATTCTCGATGATGAAGTGAAGAAATCCGAAGCTGAGAATTGAAGTAATGGCGGATGTGTTTTTCATCTAGTGCATGGTAGAAGGTTAATCATTTCCCTTCTGTCATTTTCTCCGCGGTCTCCGCAATTTTTAGTTGATTGATAAACTCGTCGATCTCTCCGTTCATGATTGCCGGAAGGTTATGTTGGGTGAAGCTTATGCGGTGGTCCGTGACACGACTTTGTGGATAGTTGTAGGTACGGATTTTTTCTGACCTGTCACCACTGCGCACCTGGGATTTTCGCGAGGCACCGATTTCAGCATTTTGCTTTTCAACTTCCATCTCATACAATTTCGCCCGAAGCATATTCAAAGCGCGCTCCCGGTTGGCATGTTGCGAGCGCTCTACCTGGCAAGTGATCACAATGCCGGTAGGTTTATGGGTGAGCTGCACTTTCGTTTCCACTTTGTTTACGTTCTGTCCGCCCGCGCCGCTGCTTCTTGCTGTTTGATATTCCAGGTCGGCAGGATTGATGGTTACGTCCACTTCTTCAGCTTCTGGCAAAACAATCACCGATGCTGCCGAAGTATGTACTCGACCTTGTTGCTCGGTCTCAGGCACCCGCTGTACACGATGTACGCCTGATTCGTATTTAAAAATTCCAAAGGCTCCCGTTCCCTCCACAAGACTGATGACTTCTTTATAGCCTCCGGAAGTACCTTCCGTCACATCCATGACTGTCAGTTTCAATCCCCTTCGATCACAGAATCGCTGGTACATTCTCCACAAGTCGCCGGCAAAGATTGCGGCCTCATCACCACCTGTTCCAGCCCTGATTTCCAAGATGCAATTCCGGTCGTCATTTGGGTCCTTGGGCATGAGAAGTTCTTTGATCTCCTCTGCTATGGCATCCCGTTTAGGCGCCAACTCATCCAATTCCATCTTTGCCAATTCCCGTAGTTCGGAATCTTTTTCAGTTTCGAGCACTTCCTTCGCATGTTCCAGCCCGTCAAGCACAAAACGATATCCCCTGTATTTGATCACCACTTTCTCAAGGTCCCGATATTCTTTACTCAGCTGGGTAAATTTTTTCATGTCCTTTACGACATCCTGTTGGGCCAGCAGTTGACCCACTTCCTCAAAGCGATGGTTGATTTCTTCTAGTTTTTCGATCATATTTTAAAAGCAGGGGGCAAAGTTATAAATTCGAGAGGAGTATTGTTCCCCGAGTAGATTCAATTGTTAATGTGGGAAATATTTTGTCCCCAAAGGACATTAAATTCAACTTCCACTTTTGCTTGTATGTTCCAGACACGATTCTTGAAATCCATTTCAATTATATAGAAATCCGGATGGGCATCATATTAATAGTAGATTTGAAAACCATTTGAACCTGAGTTATGAAAAAATTAGCCTTCATTGTGATCGTCTGTTGGGCTTGCGGTGGCAAACTCAGCAATGAAGAACGTCAGAAATTACATGAAGGAATGGCTACCCAGGACATCAAGAAAGTCACTGATGCCGACCTGCAGGAAGCGGCAATGGTTTATTCAAAGTCGGTATTGAATGACGTACTGAAAGTGGACAAGTATTTAAATCAGAAATCAAAAATAGATTCCATTGCAGCTCAGCATCACGTGAGGATTTACTCCCTGATCCCGAATGATTCCACCTTACGTGAAATCGAAACGCAATTGATAGAAGCATATATCGCAGGGGCCGAAACAGGTCAGGCGGGAGATAATTTGCAAAAAGCGGGAGAAGATTCACTTCTTTATACGGTCCCGATCTTTAAAAACCGGCCTGATGGGTCACAACAATTCAGTCACGCAATTGGGATCAAGGTTGCAAAAAAGACTATTGTCCTTTCCATACCCAAGCGCTAAATTATCCTTAATACTGTAAAACGTGTCAATGACATCCCTTCCATCCTGGCAAATCTGGATTGATACAGGGGGAACGTTTACCGACTGCATCGCCATTACACCGGAAAGCAAAATAATAAGGCTGAAGGTACTCAGCAACGGTGTTCTTCGGGGCAGATTGGTAAAGCGTTTATCGGACCATGTGCTTCAGGTAGAAATGTTGTGGCCCGTTAAGCAAGATATATTCAAGGGCTTTGAATTTCGAATTGTAGGAGAATCATTTACCTCTAAGATCGAGCGGGTGGGCTTGGCAGAAAATCGCATCTATCTTCAGTCGACACTCACTAAAGATTTTGAGGGCGCTGCCATTGAAATTTCTTCCAACGAAGAGGTGCCTGTTTTGGCCGCAAGGCTCCTTACTTCCACGCCACTTACGAACAGATTTCCTCCCTTAGAAATGAAATTAGGTTCAACTCGTGGTACCAATGCCATCCTTGAACGCAAAGGAGGCAAGACGGCGCTTCTTGTTACAAAGGGATTCAAGGATCTTTTATTGATCGGCGATCAACAAAGGCCTGATTTGTTTACACTTAATATCATCAAGCCAAAGCCTCTTTACGATTTAGTCATTGAAATCGACGAGCGTATGGAAGCCGATGGCAATCCTCTCA
>JAYVRH010000046.1:0-2637 GCA_043776495.1 Cyclobacteriaceae bacterium | reverse complement strand
CGCAACCGTTACGGTTAAGGACAGCGCAGCCTATGGTATCATTGTGATGCAAGGACATGGTAAAATGGGAACATGGAATATAGAAACACCTTCTTTGATCCGATACGGCCAGTTGACCAATGATGAATTCTTTATAACCGAAAAAGCAGCCGTTGAGGGCGTAACCATTGTAAATGAATCTGATGTTGATCCGATCGTGATCCTCAAACACTTTGGCCCTGATAATCCAGATCTTAAATTGTAAGGACAAGACACGGTGATTAAATTATCGAAAGACCTTAATTAACTTCTTATGGCACAAAACAATTTTCCCAAACTGCACAATGCGACATGGCCTGGTATCGTAGGCAAAGGGCCCGATTCTGAACCGCCCATTGATTTTGATACGATGCTAAAAATGACCGCCAATGCTCAGGTGGGCGGCGTTAAGTTTGATGGGGTAGACCTCGGCCTTCTGGATCCTCATGTTAATATCAACCTGACCGATGACGGAATAAAGAAATTGGCCGATCAAGTGGCCGGGTTTAATCTTAAAATCGGAAGTCTTGTTGCTCCCATCTGGGGTGGTCCTGCGATGGGCAGCAAAGAAGAGCGAAAACAATTTGTTGAAATGGTTCGAAAGGCCTGCCACATTGGGAAAGTGCTGCGAAATCTTGGCATTCGTCCCCATGGCATTGTGCGCATCGACTCAGCAAGTTCTCCTGAGAAGTGGGCTGTTGATCCGGCTGGCAATACAAAACTGATCGCCGAAACGTTTCGTGAGGCTTGTGATGTGGCTGCAGATTATGGTGAGAAGCTCGCAGCGGAAGGTGAAATTTGTTGGGGTGGTATGCATAGTTGGAAAACGATGGTCGAAACCCTGAAAGCCGTGGATCGGCCCAACATTGGCTTTCAGGCTGACATGTCGCATACCTTATTATACCTGCTGGGTTATAACAGGCCGGAAGATCGCATCCTTCCTCAAAATTTCGATTGGAAGGACAGGAAGACGCTCACGGAAGGATTGAAGACTGTCACGAAAGCTTTGCGCCCATGGACGATTGACTTCCATGTAGCTCAAAACGATGGAACCGTTCATGGCACAGGATCACATGATAAGACTGGACGTCATTGTCTGGCTACTGATCCAAATGGAAAACTTGATGTTGCTACCGATGCAGGGCATTGGCTGAGGGATGAAAATGGTAAACTTACGAAGGCGTTTAAGCATGTATGCTGGGATGGTTGTATGTTTCCCAATGACGTTATGTTAAAACAGCAAACATGGAATGATATTCTGGCAACGATGATCAAGGTCCGTGAGCAACACGGATGGTACGAAGCAGGTTGATTGCCTGCAGCACTGGCCTTTAACAAAAGTTGAAAAACGGGTTTGAAAAAAAGCAAGTATAAGTTCTAAATGAGTGACACCATGGTAAAAAATAAAGTGCTTCGAATCGGATTAATCGGATGTGGTTTTATGGGTCGCACCCATTCCAATGGGTTTAAACAACTTCAAAGTTTCTTTCCGGAACTTGCTTATAAGCCGGTGTTGAAAGTGGTTTGCTGCCGTACCCCGGATAAAGTACGTGCTTTCGCTGAGCAATGGGGCTACGAGTCGACCGAGACAGATTGGAAAGCAGTGATTGCCCGCGATGATGTAGATGCCATAGATATTTGCACCCCCAACGACAGTCATGCTGAAATTGCAATTGCCGCTGCCGCGAGGGGAAAAATGGTGCTTTGTGATAAGCCTCTTTCAAGAACCCTGGAGGAAGGAAACAGGATGGTGGCTGCCATCACCAAAGCACGTGTTCCTAATACCGTTTGGTATAATTATCGAAGGCTTCCGGCTGTGACGTTGGCCAAACAAATCATTGACTCGGGCAAGCTTGGTAAAATTTTTCACTACAGAGCCAACTTCTTGCAAGACTGGACCATTAGTCCTGAACTTCCTCAAGGCGGAGATGGTCTGTGGAGATTGGACGCAAGTGTGGCAGGGTCAGGCGTTACCGGCGACTTGCTGGCGCATTGCATTGATACTGCCATGTGGCTGAATGGAAGTATTAAAGACGTATCTGCGGTGACAGAAACATTTATCAAAGAGCGTGTGCATCAGGCCTCGGGCAAAGTCCAGAAAGTCAGCATCGATGATGCTTGTCTATTTCATTGTCATTTTGAAAACGGATCCCTCGGACTCTTTGAATCGACCCGATACGCCCGAGGGCATAAAGCCTTATATACTTTTGAGATTAATGGTGAGCACGCCTCAATACGGTGGGATCTTCACGATTTAAACCGATTGGAGTATTTCGATCACCGCGATGATTCAATCGTTCGTGGATGGCGGTCTATTCTGGTCACCGATGGAGATCAACCTTACATGAAGCGTTGGTGGGTCCCTGGCTTGATCATTGGTTACGAACATAGTTTCATTCACCAGGCCGCTGATTTTTTCAAGAGTCTGGAAACGGGCGAACCATGTCATCCTACTTTTGAAGACGCGCTTGAAACAGAAAAGGTTTGTACGGCTGTTCTCGAATCCGCCAATACACGGAGTTGGAAGGACACGAATGTGAAGAGACGAATCCTTTAAGACACTTCATCGTAAGCTGGCCTTTCCAGGCCCCCATTGCCGCCTTGATAAATATGATTGAG
>JAYVRH010000045.1:0-2638 GCA_043776495.1 Cyclobacteriaceae bacterium | reverse complement strand
TATCCCCGAATGGGAAAAATTATTGCGATTGCAAATCAAAAAGGAGGCGTAGGAAAGACCACGACCGCCATTAATCTTGCGGCCAGTCTGGCGGTGTTAGAGAAGAAAACCTTGCTGTTGGATGCTGACCCGCAAGCCAACTCTTCTTCAGGTCTTGGCATTGACCCAAGGAATGTAAAATTGAGCATTTATGAGTGCATGGTGGATGGAGGAAATATCCATGACGCCATCGTTCAAAATGATTTAAAGTACCTCAGCGTACTCCCCTCTCACATCGACCTGGTAGGAGCTGAAGTAGAAATGGTGAACATTGACCATCGCGAAGAAAGGATGCGTGAGGCATTGAAAAATATCAAAGATGAGTATGATTTCATTATCATCGACTGCTCCCCTTCACTCGGGCTTATCACGATTAATTCGTTGACGGCAGCAGACTCTCTGATCATTCCGGTGCAATGCGAATACTTTGCGCTGGAAGGATTGGGTAAATTACTGAACACCATTAAAATTATTCAAACACGGTTGAATCCGCAGCTGGAAATTGAAGGCATCCTACTCACCCTTTACGACTCGCGGACTTCTTTGGGAAATCAAGTGGTAGAAGAAGTAAGAAAACACTTCAAGAATATCTCTTTTAAAACAATCATTCCAAGAAATGTGAAGCTGAGTGAGTCGCCCAGTTTTGGACTTCCTGTCATTGTGCACGATGCAGAGAGCAAAGGTTCGATCGCGTACTTGAATCTTGCCCATGAAATCCTGGATAAAAACGGCATGAGCAAATAACCATGAAAAAGAAAGGACTTGGTCGGGGGCTCAGTGCCCTGCTTAGCGATACGCCTGAAACGGGTAACCTGGAAGAGGCTCAGGCGCCTTCCGGCAACATGAATGAACTATCGATCAGCGAGATTGAAGTCAATCCATTTCAGCCCAGGCAAAATTTTGACCAGGAAGCATTAAAGGAGCTTGCCGATTCGATTAAGGTACATGGAATCATTCAGCCCATCACTGTTCGCAGGCTTTCTAGAAATCAATATCAGCTCATTTCAGGTGAACGGCGATTTCAGGCCGCTCGTCTGTCGGGGTTAAAAAAAATCCCTGCATACGTCCGCCTGGCAGATGACCAACAGATGTTGGAAATGTCATTGATTGAAAACATCCAGCGTGAAAACCTTAATCCAATAGAAATTGCGTTGAGCTATCAGCGGCTTCTGACGGAGTGTAAATTAAAGCAGGATGAGTTGGGCACACGCGTCGGAAAAAATCGCTCTACCGTTACGAATTACCTGAGGCTCTTAAAACTTCCACCTGACATTCAAATCGCCCTCCGTGACAACAAGCTTTCAATGGGCCATGCAAGGGCAATCATCAATATTGAAATTCCCGAAGTACAACTCCTGATTTTCAAGCGGACCCTGCAAGAAGATTTATCTGTACGGCAAGTGGAGGAACTAGCGCGGTCTATGCACAAAGGCTCTAAGAAAGAAAAAACCACCACCTCCCGCACGCCAGCGGGGTCCAGAGAAATTATTCAGCTGCAAGGCAAGCTTTCTTCACACTTTGGCACGAAAGTTAGTGTGAAGAGTGATGGCAAGAAGGGCGAAATCAAAATTCCTTTCTTGTCGATCGAGGACCTGAACCGGATCCTCGATATTTTCAAGCTTTGACTTAATGCTCCGACTGATTGTAATATTTGCTTTGCTTTGCACAACCTCATCTTTTGCTCAGAAAGTTGAAGGGAAAGTTGACACCATTAGCAACCCTGTCGATTCCACGAACCTTAAAAATAAAAATAAGATCAGCACAAAAGCGGTAGTTCAGATTGATACGATAAGAGAACCCGCTGATTCCCTCATCGTGAGAAAGGGAGGCAAGATCATCACGATTGAATCTTATGCCAAAAGATATCAACCACGTAAAGCCCTCCTCTACGCAGCCGTGGTGCCAGGCACAGGTCAAATCTACAATAAGAAGTATTGGAAGGTACCATTGGTATGGGGTGGCTTTTATTTGTTGACGACAAATGCAATGAAGTACAACGAACTGTTCCTAAAGTATAAGAATGAATTGTTTTACCTCCTGGAGCACCCTGCAGGGTCATCAACTTCTACAGGTTCTGGCACAGGCTCTACTGCAGGTACTGGTACCGGCTCCACCCCTACTTCAACCAGCGGGTTTACTGAAGCACAACTTCGCGACATTATTGACAACTACAGGAGACAGCGTGACTTCTTCATTGTCCTCAACGGATTTTTATACATACTGCAAATAGTGGATGCTCACGTAGATGCGCACCTGAAAGAATTTGATCTCAATCCAAATTTGAAAGTGAGCATCGAGCCATCGGTGCAACAGAATGGGATGATTGGTCGCACTTCAGGCTTTTCGCTTACCTTAAAATTTTAACGCCATGCGAATTCTACTGATAGGCTATGGAAAAATGGGCAAGGCCATTGAAAGCGCTGCCAAAGCACGAAACCATACCATTGCTGGTAAGATTGATCCCTTTATGGGTCTGTCATTTGATTTTAAGTCTGAAGTTGATGTTGCCATTGAATTTTCTACGCCAGAATCAGCTCCTCACAACATCAGATTGTGTCTTAACCATCACATTCCGGTAGTGGCTGGCACCACTGGATGG
>JAYVRH010000044.1:0-8757 GCA_043776495.1 Cyclobacteriaceae bacterium | reverse complement strand
ACCAGACCGGTTATCATTCTGGCGATAACTGATGAACACATCATACTCGCATCCGGGAACCAAAGAAGGCATGATCAAATATACTTAAAAAGAGGATTTCACAGGGCTCCAAAACCATCCCCATAACTATCAGGATCACTCATGAAGTTAGTCCGTGGTACTTTGTGGTTTTATTTTTCTTATGATCCACCATACCAAAAGGATGATCACTGTAACGAAAGACAGCGTGGATGCAATGCTTTTAAGTATTGTACAAACATTCCCAAATCCGGAAACCATGGGTGAGAAGTCCGGGTACGAGGTTAACATCATGATGGTTCCCAGATTTTCCAAGTAATCGAAGGTGCCACCGATCAGTGGCAAAAGTGCAAGCGCCAGCATTGGTTTTTCAAACTGCCCAAGTTGCATCAGGAAGTATCCAATCAAAAGACAATAACTGATTCCAAAAAGTCCTGGATAGATCAGGTCTGCTGGAATTTGTGAATATAAATAAGCGTTCCTTCCCTCGGCCCCCAATGTATCCAGAAGTGTTTTTGCATATTTCGCATCATAGCCCGCAGGCATCATGTCAAATATTTTCATCCCCTGGGTGTATTGCATGACTTTAGGGATGGTGATCAAAATCATAAAGCCATAGACGAGGTTCGTCAGCACCAGCAAGAAGATCACTTTCTTCCCTTGCATATGTTTTTCTAACTGCGTTCTCATTGGCTTGTTTTGTTAAGAAGGGTTTATGGTAATTTCCAAAGAATATGGTGGTTGGTGATTTCGATGAATTGAATACAAAGGGATTCAAAAGTAGTTCTCATCTCCAACATTTCTTTGAGCGTTGTCAATTGCAATGCGTGTTCTTTCGTTTCCCAGATGCTTACATTGGTCAATGCATTCTTCTCTTTATCCATCCCGACATAATAACCAAGATTCCCCCTTAATTTTGAAATCGCCGGGATCAGGGACTCTTTAAATTCGTTGGAAAGCAAGGACTCCACCTTATCAGTTTGACCGGGCGGAAAGTAACCAATTGAAATACGAATTACATTTTCGACCGATATCAAATCATTGAATAGTGAAAACTAAAATCGTAGGCTTGCTGGCTACATCATCATCAAAATCAATGCAGCCACCAGCAGTGTCATAAAATGGTAGCCTGTGTTGATACCGAACAGCTTCCACGATTTTCTTTCCCAGGCTACGGTCCCCAAATCAACTGGCAGGTAAAAACCAAGCCAGGTAAAAATGGATGAACTCAATACGTTTTGCATGGCAGACATCTCGCTCGCGCCGGGAACATAGCTCCAGGCCATGATGTTGTGGGCGAATACATAGGCCATAAAAAAATTACCAATCACCATGAAGGTCATTCCCTTTGCTATTTCGCCGCTGGCAGGTTTGACGCTGGTGTCAAAATTATTTTCTTTCGCCCACGCTTTTCCGAACAGTGGGGTGTACCAGATAAATCCCAGAACAAAGTTGGCGACCACAGCCGCCAAGATAGCCATCCAGTTGACATGCATTTCCATAATTGGTTTGGTTTAGTGTATATAAATATAAGAAAATTTGCCAACCGGCGCTGAACAACCTCAGTGTCTTGGCAATCTTGAACCAAGGCAAATCTGGATATTACCGCTTGACAGAACTAGTGTTATGTTACTTAAGCATGCAGCGGGTAATTGGATGTTGCTTATGACTATTTCATTTCCCTCGCTCACCCTAGAATCCCTAAAGGGAGCCATCGCACGTGGGCCCCTTTGGGAGTAAGGGTGTGCTGAGGTGAACTTAACTAAACGAAATTCGTGCATCAATGTAGAATTAACATAACAAGAGTAATAGCCAATAGTGTATCAAACTGTTTATTTTCTCACCACTTTTTTGTTTGCTACGACTATTTGTCGAATTTGGATATCACTTTTTCATTGGGCTTTCTTTCTTCATTCGCCTTGATCATTAGCGTGTCGCCATCGTTAATATTTCCAAAAATTTCTGTTCTATCAGGGAGGTTCAATCCTTGTGAGATATCCACCCATCGGGTGGTATCGCTGCTGATTTTGATCACAAACTTTTTTTCAAGTGTCGTGACCACCGCAGAGAAAGGAACCAAGAATGAATCCTGTTCGCGAAAGACATTCATGGTAACATTGGCAAAAGTTCCCGGTTTGAGATTTAGTTTTTCATTTCTCACTTCAAACTCCCAAACTTCCGTCCTTGTGTTGATGTCAATGGTTCCCGCTTTACGTACCAGCGCGGCTTCTAAAAATTGATTTGGATTGGCTTTGGTTGAGAATTTAGCTTTGTCGCCTCGGAGGGATACGGCAGTCAATGCCTCCGGAACGGCCACTCTCAATCTCAACATGGAGTTATCCTCAATGACGACAATTGGCTTTTCATTGGGGGTTCCAACGTAAGCACCTTCGTTTACATTGCGCTGCGTGATGATTCCATTGAACGGGGCAGTGATCGCAAGGTAATTACCCATCTGCCGATACGAAGCGGAGGAAAATCTTGAAGCCTGGTATTCAGCGCTGTCTGTTGACATTTGATTTTTAGCCCGTTGTAACTCACTCGCTGAAATTACTCCTTGCGTTTTTGATGCATCCAAAATGCGGTGATACATGTCTAAGCTGGTTTGGTATTTTGCCTTGGCGGCCTGGAGCCTCCCGTTAGCCTCTCCGAGCTTTGCTTCAATTTCAGGGGCATCAATTATTACCAGGACCTCTCCTTTCTTCACCATAGACCCAATGTCTACTTTGAGCTGCTTGATGTAACCAATTACTTTTGGACGAATTTCCACACGTTCATTTGGCGAGAGTTCGCCGGGCAATGTGATTTGTTTCTCTACTCTTTCCTTTTTTAGGGAAAACACTTTCACCGTATCAATGCGAGCTTTGCTGCCGTCGGCCTGATCATTGTTAGCTTTTTGGTTGCAAGCAAGCAACAACAAACCTGAAGTGGAAAGTATCATTAATGATTTCATCTGCATTTTGATTGAGCTGTTATTGATTGAAATTCCTGCTGCCTTCGTCGTAAGGATCCAGGGAAGCACTAACAAATTGTTTATCACCTGTCAACCTGTTGTAAATGATTGGCAAAATAAGGAGGGTGCCGAAGGTTGAAAAGATTAAGCCGCCGATCACTGCGATCCCCAATGGAGCGATTTGATCGCCACCATCTCCGAATCCGATGGCCATCGGGATCATTCCGGCAATCATAGCGAAACTTGTCATAAGAATTGGGCGAAGCCTGTTCTTTGACGCTTCCAATCCCACATTAATTGTCGTATTCTGTTTTCGTAACGATTCTGCTCTTGTGACCAACAAAATTGCATTGGCCACAGCAACTCCTATTGCCATGATGCTGCCCATAAACGATTGAATGTTTAATGTCTTTCCCGTCAGAAGTAATAAAAGAATTGAACCGGCAATGACAGCCGGGACAACGGAAAGGACTGCGATGGACAATCTAAAAGATTGAAAATTGGCAGCCAACAATAGAAAGATTACAACAATGGCTACCAGTAATCCTGTTGAAAGTTCGCTCAAGGTCTGGTCCAGCAATTCAGCCTGCCCTCGCAAAGAAATCTTCATTCCTTGTGGGATTTCGGCAATACCGTGTAGCACTTTACGAACCTCTTTCACCGCTGTTCCAAGGTCTTTATTGTGAAGGTTAGCAGTGACGGTGATGTAACGTTGCTGATTTAACCGATCATACTCACCGATGGTATTGATTTTCTTCCAATCGGCAACATCACGCAGGTAGATATTCTGATTGTCTTTATTGTCCACCGGTATTTGTTCTATCTGTTCGGGGCTATTCATTCTATATTGTGGAAACTCGACCTGAACCTGATAAGCATTTCCGGAAGTTTTGTCTAACCAATATATCGGTTGCGTCAAGCGGCTTGAGGAGGTCCCAATTAATAATGACTTCGCTGCGTCATCAACATTTAATCCCAGTTGGCCAGAACGTACCCTGTCGTAATTGATCTGAAGGCTCGGATAATCCAGGGGAATACCATACTGGACGTCGCGTAGATAAGGTATTTGCTCCAATTGCTTTTTAATTTTTTCAGCATAAGCCCGGCCTTCTTCCAGGTTTCTTCCTTGAATGGCAACTTCAATGGGCGTATTTGTTCCTAAACTCATTACCAGGTCAACAAGATCGGCAGGTTCAAAGGAGATGAGCATGGCTGGATTTTCCTTTTTAATCGCCTCGCGTAATTGTTCTTTAAAATCTTCCAAGCGGATGTGTGAATTTTTGGAAAGGTTTACTTTCAATACCGCCTCATGAGGGCCACTGGTCCAGAGGAAGATTGAATTGATGGCATAGGATTGAGGTTGCAGACCCGCAAAAGAGGAAGTGATGGCTACATTACCTTCTCCTGCCAGGTGGCTTATGGTTTTTAGAAAATGTTTGGTTGCTTCTTCTGTACGTTCGATGCGTGTACCGGTTGGCATCCATAAACGCACTTGAAATTGACCTGCGTCAACTTTGGGAAAAATCTCTGTCCCGATGAATCGATAAGATAAGAATAGAATCAAGAATGAACCCATCAGAAAAATTGGGGCAATGATCTTTCCCTTTGTGGAAAGCTTATGTGAAAAATCTGTAAACCATTCCTTGAAACGATCAAACCGCGCATTGTTGCCTTCAAACTCATTTCTCAAAAGCCAGTTGGAAACGACTGGCACAAAGGTTTGTGATAGCAGGAATGACGCGATCATTGCAAAGCCAACAGCAAGGGAAAGCGGAAGAAACATTGCCCTGGGTATGCCTGTCATAAACAACGACGGAACAAACACTGCCAATACACTAAGCAAGATCAGAAGCTTTGGCAAGGCAACCTCTTTACAGGCGTCTATAATTGCCAAGGCTTTTGTCTTTCCGCGCTCCTGGTGATGGTGTATGTTTTCCATCGTGACAGTGGATTCGTCGACGAGGATTCCCACAGCAAGTGCCAACCCACCCAGGGTCATTATATTGATTGTCTGATTGGCCAGGTAAAGAAATACGACTGAGGAGAGCAAAGCCAGCGGAATGGTCATGACGACAATCAATGCACTTCTCCTATCTCCTAAAAACAGGAGGACCATAATACCGGTCAGCAGAGCACCCAGTCCGCCTTCGAATAGGAGACTCTGAAGGGAATTAATGACGTAGCCGGACTGATCAAATTCATAGGAAAGTTTTATATCACTCGGCACAGCAGCCTGCATGTCAGGTAAGGCTTTTTTTATTTGCTGAACGACATCCCAGGTGGAAGCATCGGCACGTTTGGTGACAGGGATATACACCGAGCGCTTCCCATTGATTAATGCATACCCGGTGGTGATGTCCGCACCATTTTCAACACTGGCGACATCACGAACATAAATGGAAGTACCACTACCCAGTATTAAAGGAATATTTTCCAGCTCTTTAAAATTATCCACGACGCTGTTGGATGGGGTAATCAAAGTAAAGTCTCCTACGCGGATATTCCCTGCCGGCGAAATGGTATTGTTTTTGGCGATCGCAATCACAAGGTCGTCGGGTGTCAGACCTGAGCTTCGCAATCTTTCAGGGTCGACTTTTATGACGATTGTCCTTTGATTTCCTCCAAAGGGAGGGGGTGCAGATACTCCCGGCAAGGAAGCAAACATTGGACGAACTTTGAATAATGCCAGGTCTTGTATTTCATTTAATGTTTTTGTCTCGCTGCTAAAGACCAGTTGACCTGCCGGTACGGATCCTGCATCATACCTCATGACAAACGGTGGCAATGTTCCCGGTGGCATAAAGGATCGTGCCCTGTTCACATAAGAAACAGTTTCCGCCATTGCATTCGCCATATTCGTTCCCTCGTGGAATTGTAGCTTAATAAGTGACACTCCTTGTACCGATTTGCTCTCTACATACTTGATCCCGGTGATGTATAAGAAATGATATTCATAATATGAGGTAATGAAGCCCTCCATCTGCTGTGGGGAAAGCCCGCCATAGGTTTGTGCTACATATATTGTGGGCAATCCTAACTGAGGGAAGATGTCAATCTTCATATAGCGGATAGCCAGTAATGAAAAGAACATGATTGCAACAACAGATACCACTACCGTGATGGGCCTTCTTAAGGCGCTTTGAATTAAGTTCATGTTACTTCACCTGGTTTAAGAACAACTTGAGATCGCCTTGTACTGCCGCCTTGAACAGCAGTGCTTTCCAGGCCTCCAGGTATGATTTCTTAAAATCAGTTTCCGATTTTATCAAACCATACTGCGCCTGAAAGAGATCTGAGTAATTGGTCAATCCTGAATTGTAACGGGTTAATAACGCGCGATAGGAAAATTCGGCAGACCGGTAGAGCAATGGGCTTTCCTTAGCTACCTCAAGAGCATTTGTTAACGTTATGTCGGCAATCTTATTTTCCTTGTTCAATTGCAGTTTGAGTTGGTTCAATCTTTCCTCCTGAGCATGGATCAATGCCTCGTATTGATTAAGTTGATGCCTGACGTCAACAAAGCGCAGGAGAGGAACACTAAGTTGAAGTCCGGCTCCGTAGTTATATCGGCTAAAGGACAAACCTTCTGTCGGATTCACCATACCATCATATCGAATCCCCGAACCACGGGCATAGGTTGTACCCCACGCACCAAGCTTTGGATATAAAGTTCGTTGACTGACCGTCCGCTGCTGCTGGTTGATAAGAAGTTTGCTGGTGGAAAGCACAATCAATGGGTGATTGGATGTTGTTGTGTCCATCGAAAGTGAAGGAAGGAAATTGAAATAACTGCTGTCCACAGTATAGGTCATTGCTTCTGCACCAAGTAATTCAGCAAGCGATACTTTTTCGGTCTCAAGGTACTTTGTATAATTAAGGAATTCGATTTTGGCACGTGACAACTCCCCATTGAATAGTGCGGTATCAACGCCAGGGCGCAAACCACTATAGACAAGTGTCCGCACCTCCCTGACATTTTCTTTAGCTCTTTCAAGATTCTTAGTATAAACTTTTATCAATTCATGGGCCATCAATACGTCAAGGTAATGGTTGATGAAATTCACTTTGTGTTTGAAGATTTCCTGAAGTGCATCGGCCTGATTATAGGAAAGATTTGCTTTTGCCAGGTCAACGCGTGATTTACGCTGTCCGAAGGTGAAGGGCTCCCAGTTCATCAATAAACTGGCTGCACTGCCATACACACCCTGGTAGCTATTGTCCGACGAAGGAGGTCCGCTAATGGGCACAAAGTACTGCGTAGAGGCCATGCCTGTGATGTTGTTATAGGTAGAATAATTAACCTGATAGGCTGCATCTAAGGAGGGCAAAGCATTGCTTTTCACGGATGACACATTACTTTGTCCGGCCAGTACTTCAAAGGCCATGGCTTTTAATAAAGGATAGTTGCTCTCCGCTTGTCTCAACAAATCCTGGAGCTTTTGGCTATTTGCATTTGAAAAAGCCAGAACTCCTGCCAGAAACACAATAAATTTCATTGAATTGGATTTTCCTATAATTTAACGATCTAAAGTGTATCAAGAAAATGGATTTACCTAAGCATATCTATGCTTGGGGTTTTCATGTATCCACCGATGGAACTGGAATTGAAATCAAAAGGAAATTGATGTCAGTAATAGCCAGAATTAGTATCTTGGATCTAAGAGGTGGAAAATATGAAAAGAGTAATTATCCTGTTTCTTTTGTGCATACCTGCACTTTGCTTCAGTCAAATCTCAAAGCAAGATAGTCTTTGGATGCCGCTTAGGCATTTGATTGGTCATTGGATTGGAACATCGGAAGGCCAACCTGGGATTGGAAGATATGAGCGCTCTTACCAATTTGTGTTTAACAAGAAGTTTATTGATGTGAAAAACAAGTCGACCTATTCCCCTTCAGCAGATCACCCGAAAGGAGAGGTTCATGAGGATGCCGGGTATATTAGTTATGACCGTTTCCGAAAGACTTTCGTATTAAGGCAATTTCATATCGAGGGGTTTGTGAATCAATATAAGCTGGAATCAATATCGGCTGACGGAAAAACCATCACCTTCATTTCTGAAAGTATCGAGAACATACCTGTTGGTTGGCGCGCTAAAGAAACATACCTACTGGTAAATGAAACGGAATTCGAAGAAGTTTTTGAGATGGCTGCCCCGGACAAAGACTTCGAAGTCTATTCGAAGGCCATTTTAAAGAGAATTAAATGAAGTGCTTATTAACTGGAGTTACCTATGTCTTTTGATATTTTCACGCAAAGCAGCAAAGCCGCAAAGAAAGCTAAGGAGAATGCAAATATTTTATGAATATACTGGCTCGTTTTGTTCCAGAGATCAAGTGTCATTTAGATGTCAAGCCTCTAACACTAAACCGCGAAATGAATTTGCGTGGCCCAAACTGCTAACATGAGTCCCATCATCCTGGTGATCATTGGCGTCGTGGTCGTGCTCGGCGGAATTCTATTGGTGAAACTCCACCCCATTTTAGCGCTGCTCCTGGGAGCGCTCATCGTAGGCTTGTTAACTCCCGACTCCCTTTTGGAGAGCTTCGCTGCGAGCAAAGGTTTTTCGCCACAACAAACCGATGGACTCGTGCATCAATCGCTTGGCAAGCGCATCGCGTTGGGCTTTGGCGACACGTGTGAAAAAGTAGGGATGCTGATCGTCCTCGCCTCCATCATTGGCAAATGTCTGCTCGACAGTGGAGCCGCCGAAAGAATTGTTCGATCCATGCTAAGCGTCTTCGGGCCTAAAAAAGCGCCGCTCGCTTATATGGTAAGCAGCTTTGCT
>JAYVRH010000043.1:0-8771 GCA_043776495.1 Cyclobacteriaceae bacterium | reverse complement strand
TGGAGGAGAAGCGATTGGCCTGGAGGGAAGCAAGCTCATACTGGCCGTGGTTGTCAATTTTATATTGGGAGCATTGATGACTGCGGGCATTGGATTGTATGCGCCCTGTATGGCGCTTGTGTTTGCGTTGGGAATGTCGCCCGCAGTAGCCGTCCCGATCATGATGGGTTCGTGCGCATTTCTGATGCCGATTGCCTCATTGAAATTTATTAAAGAGGGGGCCTATAACCGCCGAGCATCACTCGCCATAGCTGCTGCGGGTGTTGTTGGCGTTTTGATTGCTGCATTCCTGGTCAAGTCATTGCCCATGGATGTCCTTCGGTGGATTGTGATCGCGGTGATCATTTATACTGCTAGCGTGATGCTGCGGGCTGCGATTCAACCTGGTAAGTGAAGAGAGTTTATAAATCATTGCTTTTCCGCTTTTGACAGCATCATTCACAAACACGGCATAGAAAAAATAAAAACCATCGGGGATGCTTATATGTGTGCGGGCGGCTTACCTGCAGCGAACAGTACCCATCCTCAAAACGTCGTGAGCGCAGCATTGGAAATGAGGGACTTCATGTTGAGCTATAGAAAGGCAAGAGAAGTCGTGGGGGCAATTGGATTTGAAATAAGAATAGGGATCCATACCGGGCCAGTGGTGGCCGGGATCGTCGGCATCAAGAAATTTGCTTACGACATCTGGGGTGATACCGTAAACATTGCGTCACGGATGGAGTCATCTGGCGAACCTGGCAAAGTAAATATCAGTGGAGACACCTTTGCTTTGGTAAAAGATAAGTTCTCTTGCACCCATCGCGGAAAAATTGACGCGAAGAATAAAGGGATGATCGATTATGTACTTCGTGGAGTAATGAGTGGTGACAAAGGAAAAGGAAACCCACTGTAAGCAAGGACTTCGCTGGTCTTTGGTCACAAAAAGCAATCAATAATAAAATAGGTACTTTTAACGATATGGAAGAGAAGCCACCCAAAGAAAAAAAGGAGCCTCGCGGCAGAGAAACCCTTTTCAGGTCTGCCTATCAGAACCAAAGCAATCTGATTCAGATGGCCGATAATAAGGCAAATATTATTATCAGCATCAATACCATGATCATCTCTTCCATCATCGCCATCACCGGGTATGGTGCGGTGGCTGGCAAGATTGGTGAGTATTCCTCGGCGGTGTTGGTTCCTATTGTGGTGATCGTTCTTTCATGTCTTGTCTCCGTCATTTTTGCCATACAGGCGGCGCGACCTAAGTTAATCAAAGCCAGAAAAGTGGGAGGGGAAATGCAGCGGTCCAGCTTGCTCTTCTTTGGGGTGATTGCCAGCTATACACAACAAGAATACCTCGACGAGATAAAGAAATTGCTGGAGTCTGGCACCGATCTTTACGAACATATGACGATCGATTTACACAATCAGGGTCACATCCTCATGCGCAAGTACAATCTGCTGGCATATGCCTATCAAGTGTTTATGTATGGTTTTATTTTCAGCGTGATGGTTTTTCTGGGGTTGCTGGCATGGGGTAATTTTTAGTCGGCCTTGCATTTCCGGTTAGCCCACGCCAGGGAAATACTGGCAAACACCAACGAAAAAGGATCCACTACTTCGTCATCACGATCGCATCGACCTCCTTGTCTTTGAGATCATACTGTTTCAAGGTGAGCTTTTTTCCTTCCGTTTCAATCAATGTGTAAGAATGTACGTCAGAAATAAGTTTGGTGGTAAAGGGAACCCAGTTCTCCGCCGGTTCGTGTTTCCATAGTTCTGGTTTGCCGCTGATGGCTGCATCATATAAACCAGCACCGCCAGCGCCTGTCACAATGTAGATGATGCCTTGGGGTTTTGTATTGGTCACCCCATCAAACTTTTGATCCATGGTAAAGGCACCATTGATTCTCCCGCCACGTTCAATGACATAACGTTCGCCGGTTGAATCCTTTTTGGGATCAAATTTCAATGGAACGGTACGTTGATAATTGTGCACATGTCCTGATAGCACAAGGTCAACCTTGAGTTCCTCCAGCAATGGGGAGAGCAAGCGCATAGACTGGTAATCATAGTGTGAGGGGCTCGAGTTGAATCCAGGTTGATGAAAGGAAACAATTTTCCAATCCGCCTTACTTCTCCCCAGGTCGCTGCGCAACCATTCCACCATGGCGAAATCGAGTGTATTGGTATAGCTATTTGCATCAAGACATACGATGTGAACATTTCCGTTGTCAAATGAGTAATTGGCAATTTTTGGATATCGCCCCTCGGTCGCCTTCTCGAAGGCCTTTATGGTCCTGGGATCGCCAACTGCTTCAACGGTATATTCAGGCTTGGGAGCATTCATTGGCAAGTCGTTGTAATAAAAGAAAGCCAGTCCATCAGGAAATTTATCCAACTTCCACGCTTGCACATCGTGATTTCCCACCAACATATAAAAAGGTATTGACTGCATGAGGGGGGCACCTGTCTGTGGAGATGCCTTCACGGAAGCGTAGGCAGGAAAAAATCTAGCTCGGTATTCCCGCTCAAGTCCGCTAGAGTAAACATTGTCACCGGTTACGAGGACGAATTGTGGTTTACGCTCAAAAACACGGTAGGCAATTTCAGCTTGCTGCGGAGAGCCGGTACCGCAATCGCCAAATGCAACAAATCGTGTGGATGCCTTTTTAGTCCGGGTCGCGAATGTATTTGAAGCAATGACTTCGGTCCCCTGACTTACACGGTAGGTATATTCCATGTCAAATTGAAGACCCGTTAGAGTAGCCCTATATAATAGAGTCGTCTTCCCTGGAAACTTAAGTTCAACGAACGTCACTTTAGCCGTCATCAGTTTTGGTGTTTTCTCAAGCGATGAACCTGTGCCAAAATCCACCTTAAAATTTCCGGGAACACTGTCGGTTTGCCAGATCACCACTTTCTGTTCCTTGGAGAGGGAAGGAGCATTGCCCGGCTGAATATAAGGCGTCACTTGAATTTTTTGCGCGCTTGCTGTCCCCATAGTCATCTGGAGTGCACTGATCAATAGTAATAAGAGGATGTTTTTCATGATGTCTTGTTTCATGACACACTAAGTTTATAAACGGGAAAATAACATGAGCTGGATGGACTAAACAAATAATATTTGAAGAATTCACATCAATAACAAAGCCAAATAATTTCGGTATAGTGAAAATCTTAGCTATTCAAATTGAATGGATCGAAAATGGTCAAGTTCGTGAAAGGAAGTTCTGATCGTAGGTGACCATGACCATTTCATAATACCGCCGTTGTCGTAGTCGAGTCGGCAAAAGTTAGCATTCCAAAGTGTGCCGGTTTTGGGCGGGATATTGGGTAAGAGCCCGAGGGCCGTGTACGGAAAAAATATTTCCGCGGTCCAGGATTGAATGGCGCTTCCGATTTTTTTCTCGCCGCCCGCTACATTCACCTTCATTTTGATTCCACTGTCATTCTTACCTTCCTGATGCCAGGGGCTCCAGCTTTTGCGCTGCCCGTTCAAATTTGATAACATCAGGATGAGCTGATTGTCCATTTGATTCACTTCATATTCAAAATATACCGGGGCCTTGGGATCGGGATGAAAGAAAACTTCAACCACATCATGATTAAATATATTTCCCTGATCCTCGTACACCTGTGTGGTGATTTTGTCATCCTCGGAATAAAATAGAACGTATATCCCCGTGGTGGAATACATGATTTTAAATTTACTCTCATACTCCCGTCCGCCCTTGTCGAGTTTGGTCAGAAGATTCCAGCTCGTGTTGTTCCATGCGACTGCATTTCCATCTGCTGTCAGATCAAAATCATTGCACTTTCTGACGAGCAGGGGTTCTATTTGATTACCTGGAGAGTGAGCCATAACTGAGGCAGTCAGAAAAATACTACTCATCGTCATGAAGGGGAGTCCAGCCGCAATGAATGAGTTAGCAATCATAATGAATCAGCGTGAAATAAGTAGGCGCATGTTCTATGGTATGCCAATGTATGAGATTTGAGGATGATGACAAAGTCCCCTTCGTAACCCCTTCGACTCCCCCCTTCGACTCCCCCTTCGACTCCCCCTTCGACTCCGCTCAGGGGGACGTTCCCCTTGTCAAACCGAGCGCAGTCGGGAGTCAGGCTGAGTCCTTCGTGCCTCAGGGCAGGCTCATCGAAGCAGTCAGACTGAGCGCAGTCGAAGTCAGGCTCGTCGAAGCCAGTTTGTCTCATTTTTACAAACAGCAAGTTCCTTCACCCGATCCCAATTCCTGTCAATCAGCGCCTCCTTTTTCTTTCTGCTCCAACCTTTGACTTGTTTTTCGAAATCAATTGCATGCATCGGCCTGTAGAATCTTTCCCAGAAAACCAATTTCACAGGGAGCCTGGTTGCTGTGTAACTACGTGGATTTTTACCGTCCTCATGTTCGAGCAAGCGCCGTTCAAGATTATTGGTAACACCGGTGTAGTAGGAATCATCATAGCATTTTAGAATGTAGACATAGTAGTGTTTCATCTGACGCAAGGTACCTTCCAGGATAGATTGTCCCTTGTGTTCAGTCGACCTGAAATCATGATTGATTTTGTTGAGTCCCCTTCGACTCCCCCTTCGACTCCCCCTTCGACTCCCCCTTCGACTCCGCTCAGGGGGACGCTCCCCTTGTGAGACTGAGCGCAGTCGAAGGTCAGACCGAGCGCAGTCGGGAGTCAGGCTGAGCCCTTCGTTACCTCAGGGCAGGCTCGTCGAAGCAGTCAGACTGAGCGCATTCGAAGTCAGAGTATGCTCGTTGAAGTCAGGACAATCTCTTCGTAGGAGTCAGGCTGAGCCCTTCGTCACCTCAGGACAGGCTCATCGAAGACCCCTTATAAAATTCGCACACTTTTTTCATCACACATTCAGAACACTTGGGTTTGCTGGGGCGACATATTTCCCTTCCCAAAAAAGAGATGGCCATACCCACCTCTCCCCAGTCTTTTGGAGCAATCAATTCCATCATTTGCTTTTCCAGTTTCTTAGGGTCCTTGCCTGCGGCCAGTCCCAGCCTTGGAGCAACCCGCACTACGTGGAGGTCTACAATGATTCCTTCCGCTTTAACGCCGGTTTCGCGCATGATCACATTGGCGGATTTTCTTCCTATTCCTGGAAGCTCAATCAAAGTCTCAATAGTAGTGGGTATGTTTTTATTTTCCTTGATGATCGATGACAGCTCCAACAACCATTTTGTTTTGTTCCTGTTATTTCGAACCTTTTTCACAAATGGGTACAATGATTCCGGATCCGCTTTGGACAATGATTTCATGTCAGGAAATGCATTGAAAAGTTCGGGGGCAATTTTGTTGATGTTCCGGTCTGAATCCTGAGCCGAAAGTACCACCATCACGATGAGCTCATAGGCATTGTGATGATCCAACGGATGTTTTTTGCCTTTGTATTTCTTGATGAGTGGCTGAATTGCCTTTTGCCAATTGACCGATGCCATATATTCAAATTAAGCAATTAAAGATAGAGAATCTTATTGGGCGCCGAAATGCTGTGCCTGGGCTGAACGTATAATTGCTCCCAAGGCTTGATGGTGTTGGTGGATGACACAAGTGAGTTGAGAATCCGGAAATGTTCCCGCAGATGGCGCTGATCGGGCCCACGCTGATTGACGCTGATCTAATTCGATGCTATCAGCGATTATCTGCGTGCACTTAATCTGGGTTGATTCCATTTAACTAAATCTTCTATCCCTCGCTCACCCTCCCGATAATTATCGGGATCCCTAAAGGGTGAGCCGCGTGCAAGCACCCTTAGCCTTGGTTGTTTTAAGTAAGCCCAATGCCGATTACCTCGGGACAGGCTCGTCGAAGAGCCTCGTCAATTAACAAATCATTCAATTTCCTCTCACCACCCGTGCACCGAGCCATCCTTGCCCTGCAAAATAGGGTGGGGGAACTTGGTTTTAGTAACCACTTCCATAATGAATGTTGCTTTCTTGGGGTCAAACTTGACGCCCAGTCCCGGATTTTGATTGAGGAAAAGTTTGCCATTGTTGAAAAGCAAATAGTCTTCATTGAAGTAAGCAGGCCTTTCGATTTCACCGCCCGCCAACTCCATCATACAACGCGACGGACTGCTGGAGCCAAGCACATGAACCAAAGCAGCTGTTGATAGTGGACCTGTAAAATGTGGAATCATCCCCACATAATGCGTTTCGCACATTGAGGCGATTTTTTTGAGTTCGGTGATGCCTCCGCAGTTTGGAAGCGTGATTCTGCAATAGTCAATCAACCTGTTTTCAATTAACTCATTAATATCCCATCGGTCGCCAAATTGTTCACCGACTGCGATGGGCACCTTGGTCATTTGACGTATGGTCTTGTAGACACCCGGATTTTCTGACCGGATAATGTCTTCCACAAAGTAAGGTTGCAGGGTTTGTATCACATCACAGATCTTGATGGCTTCAGGCGTATCAAATCGGGTATGAAGGTCAATCGCCCAGTTGCCGCGACCGCCGACGGCTTCATCCATTCGCTTGCAGTGTTCAATGGTTTTTTGAGTGTGTTCATAAAAATCAAATCGCTCTTCACCATTTCCACCGGTGGGTCCCGTGCGATAGGTTCTTAAACCAGCTGCGATGCAATCTTTGGCGCGGTCATATTCCGTGGCTCCTTTTGAAGCGCTGAAGCCTGTTGCATAGCACTCAATAAATTCACGGGTTGCTCCACCGAGAAGTTCATATACCGGAACACCCAATGCTTTTCCTTTGATATCCCACAATGCCATTTCAACCGCGCCCAGTGCGTGCAGCTTTTCCCTTCCGGGAGGATAGAACATGCCGCGGTAAAGATTTTGCCACAGGTATTCAATCCTGAACGGATCTTCTCCGATCATCATTTGAGCACATTGCTCGATCATATCTTTCGAACCACCTTCTCCGATGCCAATGATTCCACCGTCGGTTTCAATTTCCACAATGCCACGGGCCTGGTTGAACAATGGTTTGGTGTAACCTGGGGCGCCGTAGTAGCGGATTTTTGTGATTTTCAATTTTGAAGGTGCGACGGCTTTGGCAGCCCCATGTGCTTCTTCTCCTGGCATGCCGGCGAACAGGGTGGTACCGCCCAGCATCGTTGCCTGTAAGAATTTTCTTCTTTGCATATCGATTGTTTTATGTTTCAGGTTGAGGGAAAGAATAAATCCAATCGAATATATGCAATTGTAGATACTCCGAATAACCCATATTACACTTCTAAGTCCTAAGCCGACAGGTGAATGGCTTCTTTATCCTAGGGTTCGAATATTGTCCGGCGAAGAAGACGTCTTTATCTCCTGGCGCCAAGATGATTAGCCCAACATTCTACAAGTCATTAAAATTAGGTAAGTTTACAGTTTACAGTAAAGTGTAAATATGTCCACTGAAGATCATATCCTCCAAATTCTTCAAAAAACAAGTGAAGTAAAGCTGAATGAGTTAGTTGAAGAGACTGGCTCATCAAGGCAGATGGTGCACCGTGCCCTCAAAGCATTAATTGAGAAAGGTAAGGTTACAAAGCTGGGAACAGCTCCACGGACATTTTATAAACTAAGTGATCCAGTACTCAAAAAAGTTACTCATGCCTTGTCGTTGGATGAACAAAAGTTTCTGCAACATCATTTTCTGTTAGTGACTGAAACCGGTGCGAGGCTTACCGGATTTGAAGCACTGGCCAACTGGTGTGCTCGTCAAAAGCTTCCAATAGAAAAGACCGCAAAGGAGTTTATCACTACACGCAAAAAGTATTTGGAGTATTTTCTTCCAAACGGATTGATTGACGGAAATGCTAAAATTCAATCCACCAAAGGCTTTACCAAAATTGGCTTAGACGAAATTTACTATCTCGATTTCTATGCCATTGAACGATTTGGAAAAACGCGATTGGGGACACTTCTTCATTTGGCAAAACAAGGTCAGAATAGGAAACTAATGGATGAGATCATTGAGCTAACGAAAGAGCGGATTGATCGGCTTGTTTCAGAATTGAAAATCGATGCTGTGGCCTACATTCCACCCACAATAAGAAGAGAAGTACAATTCATGAAAGTGCTCGAACGAAAGCTCAACCTGGCATTGCCTCACGTTAAACTAGTGAAGGTGACAGGTGAGATCGCCATTCCACAAAAGGCCTTGAGTAAAATTGAAGACCGGATCAGCAATGCCCGTGTTAGCATTATGGTAAATGAAAATCGGGTGTTTAATAAAGTGTTGTTGATTGACGATGCGGTTGGCTCAGGCGCAACGTTGAACGAAACAGCGTTGAAGTTGAAAGAGAAGAAACTGGCAAGCAAAGTAATTGGACTAGCGATCACAGGAAGTTTCAAAGGCTTTGATGTGATTCAGGAAGTATAACCCTTACCTTTGAAAAATGGCTTGCATTCTCCAACGATTCGAAGACGTTATTTTTATAAGCTATTCCACCACGATAATCTGCCTCCGCAAAGCTTTATCAGGCAGGCCTGCCCTACGCAAGTCTCCGGCAGGCGAGCCGAAGCTGGTTGGGTAAAAGAGTTTGTAAAAAGGTTTTAAGAAGAACTGGTGTACGTGTAAAAATATGAAGTTGCTAATATTTCAAGCCATGGATGAAAGTGGATATGGACCTGGCCAACATTTTAAGCTGATACGGATAAAATGAAAAGATTCTTTTTTTTGCTGCTTTTGACCATCACTGGTTATCAAGTACCGGCACAAACAAGACTTGACTCGTTGCGGACCGTCTGGCAAGACCAAAGCCAAACAGACACTATACGTTTGAATGCGCTGCTCCGCATCGCCAGAGAAATC
>JAYVRH010000042.1:0-8821 GCA_043776495.1 Cyclobacteriaceae bacterium | reverse complement strand
GAGTCGTGGTTCGTGCCAAAGCAGAGATCATCACAAACCAGAAAGGTAAAGACCAGATTGTGGTGACTGAGGTACCGTATCAGGTGAACAAGGCCATGATGATCGAGAAGACTGCAGCGCTCATCAATGATAAGAAAATAGAGGGTATTACCGATCTGAGGGATGAATCAGACCGCGACGGCTATAGAGTTGTGTACGATTTGAAAAAGGATGCGATCCCAAATATTGTACTTAATAACTTATTCAAATACACGCAGTTACAGTCCTCATTTGGAATAAATAATGTAGCACTTGTAAAGGGAAGACCCCAGACACTGAACCTAAAGAGTCTGATGGTTCATTTTGTAGAACACCGCCATGAAGTGGTAGTTCGGCGGACCAAATTTGAACTGGCGGAAGCAGAAAAGAGGGCTCATATCCTCGAAGGGTATCTTATTGCTTTAGATCACCTGGATGAAGTGATAGCCCTTATCAGGAATTCCAAAGATCCAGAAGTTGCCAAGATTGGGCTTATGGAGCGGTTCAAGCTTTCCGAGATTCAGTCAAAGGCTATACTTGAAATGAGGCTTCAGCGGTTGACCGGGTTGGAGCGCGAGAAAATCCAAAACGAATACAAAGAAGTCATGGCGCTCATCGAGCGTCTGAATGAAATACTCGGCAGTGAACCTATTCGGATGGAGATTATCAAGTCCGAGCTTCGCGAAATGAAAGAGCGATATGGTGATGCCCGGCGAACCCTCGTAGTCGCGAGCGAAGATGATATTACTCTCGAAGATATGATTCCAAATGAAGAGATGGTCATCACCATCTCCAACCAGGGATATGTAAAGAGAACACTCCTATCAGAATATCGAACCCAAGGTAGGGGCGGCATTGGTTCCAAAGGAGTTTCGACAAAGGAAGATGATTTTACAGAGCACCTATTCATTGCACATGCTCATCATTATTTACTGATTTTCACTGCTTTAGGTAAAGTCTTCTGGAAAAAGGTTTATGAGATTCCTGAAGGAACAAAAGTGTCCAAAGGAAGGGCAATCCAGAACCTTTTGAATATTGAGCCGGGAGATTCGGTGAGGGCCGTTCTGAATGTGAAGAACATTGAAGACCCTGCCTACCTTGCAGAGAATTTTGTGATTTTATGTACGGAGCAGGGAACAATCAAGAAGACTTCGCTGGAAGCATATTCCCGACCCAGGGCCAATGGTATTACAGCCATTACGGTGCATGAAGGAGACCAGTTGCTGGAGGCAGCCTTGACGAATGGAAAGAACCACATTATTATTGCAAAAAGTGGTGGCAAAGCTGTGCATTTTAATGAATCTGACGTGCGTCCGATGGGCAGAACAGCTTCAGGCGTGAGGGGCGTGACGCTCGATGAGCCTTCTGATAAAGTGGTAGGGATGGTTTGCATCACTCATGAAGATGCTAACTTACTGGTCGTTTCTGAGAAAGGATATGGAAAACGTTCTTCCATTAATGATTATCGGATTACGAGGCGGGGAGGAAAAGGCGTCAAGACTATAAACGTGACGGAAAAAACTGGCAAGCTTGTTGCAATTAAGCAGGTGGGCGACACCGATGATTTAATGATCATCAATCGTTCGGGAATTAGCATTAGAATAAAAGTAGGAGAGTTGAGAGTCATGGGCAGGGCTACCCAGGGAGTTCGTGTCATAAGACTCAATGAGGATGATTCAATCTCTTCTGTAGAAAAGATACAGAAGATCGATGAAGTTGAAAATGGGAACCTAAACCAAACTGAAATATAAACTGAACTAACATGAAAAAGATTTTCATAGCACTTTTTGCCGTCATCCCTGCGATGACATTCTCTCAGGTAAAACCGAGCATTCCTAAAGCTGAAAAGGCCCTGTGGGCATTCAAGTTGGATGAGGCAAAAACTTTCATTGATGCTACCACCGGCAGTCCGGAATTTATGGTTGACAAGAAAGGTCAGCCTTCGAAGAATGCGGCCAAGGCATGGTACTTGAAAGGATTGATTTACATGTCGATGGATACAACCTCTAAGGAGCAGTTCAAAAGCCTCGATCCCAATCCATTTGCCGTTGCCAAAGAAGCTTTCGATAAATGCAATGAAATCGACGGGGGTAAAGCGCTGACTTATGTAAATGATCCTGTTTCCGGGCTTCCAGTGCTCACCGGCAATATTTACGGAAACTATGCTTACGTCTATCTAATCAAGGCCATTGCCACCTACAACCAGAAAACGGACGATAAAGATAAGCAGTTTGAAAACGCCAAATTGTCTCTTATCTATTGCGAGAAGACCTTGTATTTCGAACCAAAGGATACTACCGTTTTACTTTATGCAGGTGGAATCTTTGCCCCAGGTGCAAAGGAATACGACAAGGCGATTGATCTTCTAAACCGTTTCATCAAAGCAGGAGGCAAGACACCAGATGCCTACACGATGATGTCAACCATCTATAAGGACAACAAAAAGGACAATGTAAATGCCTTGAGGGTGCTCAAAGAGGGTAGGGTGAAATATCCGAACTACAAGGACCTGATGCAGATGGAATTGAATATTTATCTCAATGAAAAAAAATATGATTTGGCCAAACAAATGGTAGAAGATGAATTGAAGGCTGATCCAGCCGGTAAAGAAAACTTTTTCCTTTTGGGCCAGCTAAATCGGGAGATGGGAGAACCGGAAAAGGCAAAGGACGCCTTTAGAAAGGTATTGGAGATTGACCCAAAGAATTTTGATGCCGCTGCCGAGTTGGCAAATCTCTACTGGGCTGAGGCCAAGAAGATCAAAGATGAGATGGGTGCACTGAGCAGTTCAAAGACTGATATGGAGAAATTGAAAAAACTTGATGTGCTTTACGTCGAGAAATTAAAAATATACCTCCCTTACATTGAGAATTGCGAAAAGCTTTCGCCCGATGACGTTACAGTGTTGTATTCGTTATTAAATGTGTATGGTGATCTCGATGATCAGCCTAAAATTGCAAGGGTAAAGAAAAAATTGAAAGCCCTTGGAGAAGACATCTAAAAAAGAATTTTGAAATAATATGAATTGGCCGGCTTCGTTTGAGGTCGGCCTTTTTGTTGATTATTGGATACTAATTACACGTGATTCGTAGCTATATCAGAAAACGTTTCTCTTGTCCATCAGCACACCAACTCTAAAACGCATCCTTACACCTGCCATGATCTGGGGCCTGGGTGTGGGCTATGTGATATCAGGGAATTACTTTGGGTGGAACCTTGGGCTGGAGCAGGGTGGCACTCTTGGTCTGGCAATAGCAACGGCTTTTGTAATCGTGATGTACATCACATTCACATTCAGTTATGCGGAACTCGCTTGTGCCATTCCCAAAGCAGGAGGTGCATTTGATTATGCAACCCGGTCACTAGGTGCAGACATTGGGTTCATTACTGGCATGGCTCAGAATATTGAATTCATCTTTGCGCCACCGGCCATTGCCTTTGGAATTGGTTCGTATATGAACTTATTTTTTCCATCGTTGCCAGTGGTGTTCTTTTCCATCAGCGCTTACTTCATCTTTACCGCACTCAACATTTATGGGCTGAAAGCGGCAGCAGTTTTTGAGCTTTTGGTCACGACTGTTGCAGTGGCGGGGTTGCTGCTTTTCAGCGGGATCGCATTGCCACACGTTCAATTGTCAAATCTTGCACTGAATTCCCTTCCTAATGGCATTTCAGGAATATTCGCGGCCATACCTTTTGCCATCTGGTTTTTTCTGGGGATTGAAGGAGTAGCCAATCTAGCTGAAGAAGCAAGGGACCCCAGGCATGCTATGTCCAGGGGATTCTTGCTTACCCTTTTCACTTTGATTGGTGTCTGCATCCTTACTTTTACAAGCGCCACGGGTGTGGGAGGTTGGGAAGCAGTGGTCTATTTGCCGGATGGCCACACATCGGATTCACCACTGCCAATGGCCATCCAACAATTGGTTGGAGCAGATCGTTGGCAATATCAATTACTCGTTGTCATTGGCTTGTTTGGACTTGTGGCCTCGTTTAACGGGCTCATGCTGGCGGCAGGCCGTTCGAGTTTCGAATTTGGCCGGGCGAAGGTTGGGTCACCTTTTCTTGGCAGGATACATCCGCGCTTTAAGACCCCTGCCAATGCACTCCTGGTGAATATGGGCATTGGCATCCTTGCCCTCCTCACAGGCCGAACTGCAGAGGTAATTACCATATCCGTGTTTGGCGCATTGACACTTTATTGCATTTCCATGCTCGCCCTCATCGTCCTCCGAAGGAAGGAGCCGGGGTTGGACCGTCCCTTTCGGGTACCGTTTTACCCCTACTTTCCAATCATCGCTTTTACGATAGCAGGTGTGGCCCTGGTAGCGGTGGCACTCTATAATTTAACCTTATGCTTGTTGTACCTGCTGATAATCGGCGTGTGCTTTGGTATATTTAAACTCAGAAATAAAACTTCGACACTCACATGACTCCGAAAGCTATAGTTGAGTATGTCAAAAGCCACCCATCCGGAAAGGTTAAGATTGCCTATGCTGACATGGATGGAATACTTCGTGGAAAATATATATCTGCAGAGAAATTCCTTTCTGCGATCGAGGGAAGTACTGCCTTTTGTGATGTGATTTTCGGTTGGGATGCAAATGATGTTGCTTACGACAACGTGACCTACACGGGATGGCATACCGGCTATCCGGATACTCCGGCCAGACTGGATTTGACAACTTTCAGGAAAATTCCGTGGGAAGGGGATGTACCGTTTTTTCTTGGCGATCTCTTAGATAAAGAAGAGAGGCCATCCCTGGTATGCCCGCGTCAATTGCTGAAAAAAGTTGTTGGTGATTCCAACCGCGTAGGATTTGTTCCCATTTGTGCACAAGAGTTTGAATGGTTCAACTTTGCTGAAACGCCCCAATCGGTACGCACGAAGGGATATAAGAACCTCGATCCACTCACTCCCGGCATGTTTGGTTATTCTATTTTGCGAACCACTTTGCAAAATCCTTTTTTCACTGACCTGTTTGACTTACTGAAAAAATTTGGCATCCCGCTGGAAGGCCTGCACACAGAAACAGGTCCTGGTGTTCTGGAAGCCGCGATCGTGTATGCCGACGCTGTCGAGGCGGCTGACCGTGCTGTGCTATTTAAAACTGCGGTGAAAGAGATTGCCTATCGCCATGGAATCATGGCCACATTTATGGCGAAAATCAGCCAGGACCTTCCTGGTTGCGGTGGTCATGTACATCAAAGTTTGTGGGACAAACGACGGGAGAAAAATTTGTTTCATGATGCAAAAGATAATTCAAAAATGAGCGATATCCTCCGCCATTATATTGCCGGACAGTTGCATTGTCTGCCTTACATTCTACCCATGTTTGCCCCAACGGTGAACAGCTATAAACGTTTGGTAGAAGGGGCATGGGCACCGACGACGCTTACCTGGGGTATTGATAATAGAACGGTCGCGCTTCGTGTTCTGAAGGGCAGCAACAAGTCATGCCGGCTCGAAACGAGAGTCATTGGCGCGGATGCAAATCCTTACCTGGCCATTGGAGCAGCACTGGCCTCAGGACTGTATGGCATCAGAAAGAAACTAAAATTAAAACAGCCCCCTACAAAAGGAAATGGGTACCTCGATTTTTCAAATGGGACCTTGCCAAGGACGCTGGAAGAAGCTACCCGGAATATGAAAGCCTCGGCGGTGGCAAAAGAAATTTTTGGCGAAACATTTGTGGAACACTTTACTCAAACGCGTGAGTGGGAGTGGAAGCAACATCTTAAAGCGGTGACTGATTGGGAGTATAAAAGATATTTTGAAATCATCTGAGAAAACTGGGATGCCATTTACACTGTCACATCCTGCTATTATTTTACCGCTGGCTAAAGCATCCCCTAAATGGGTATCCCTCACAGGCCTTATCATAGGAAGTTTAACACCTGACTTTGGATATTTCATAAAGATTCCGATTGAAAATCTGGCGAGTCATAGTCTTCCTGGGTTGTTTTACTTTGATTTGCCGATGGCGCTATTGCTAACTTTTGCTTTTCACAATATTATCCGAGATCCTTTGTACAATAATTTGCCGGTGCAATTGGGGATGAGACTTTTGCCTTATCAGTTGTTTAAATGGAATGATTACTTTAGAACACAATGGGCGGTTATTATACCTTCCATTCTGCTAGGGTCGGCCTCGCATTTATTTTGGGATGGGTTCACCCATGGCAATGGATACTTTGTTCAGACTGTTGAGGAATTGGCAATTCCAGTGGATATTTTTGGAGAATCAATTCCAACCTATAGGATATTTCGAAACCTTAGCAGCCTCTTTGGAGGATTAATAGTTCTTTATTATTTGTTTGGAATGCCCCGTGATCATGTTACAAGCCCCAACCGAAGCGCTCACTATTGGCCGATACTCATTCTGATTGCATTGTCCATTATTCTTGTCACCCTCGCCATGGGGTTAGAATCCTACTTTATGGCGCAGCTGGGCGTTACAGCAAGCGCAGCGATCTTAATAGCACTTATTGTTACGCCGTTGATTGATAGGAAAAAATATACCTGAATGTTATACGATTCAATTTTCCAATATAATTTCCCGACCACCATTCGCTTTGGTCCGGGATCGAGTAAAGAACTTGGTGACTATCTCGCGAAGAATAAACTGTCGCACCCTTTGATTGTGACAGACCCCATCGTTTCTCAACTGGGATTTTTTAAACTCATTACCGCGGATTTAAAGAAAAGAAATATTTCGGTTGAAGTGTTTTATGAGATCCACAAGAATCCGGTAAAGTCTGATGTGTATAAAGGCACCGACATGTATGATGGTACCCGGCGCGACAGCATCATCGGCATTGGAGGTGGTGCGGCATTGGATGTAGCCCGCGCCATCGTTTTGAGGGTTCATCACCGCGAAGATTTGTTCAAATACGATGACCTTATCGGGGGAGATGTCTATGTAACCAATGAGGTGCCTCATTTCGTTACCATTCCAACCACGGCAGGAACCGGAAGTGAAGTGGGTCGCAGTGCCATCATCGCCGATGACACCACGCATCAAAAGAAAATATTATTCTCGCCAAAACTCCTGGCAAAAATTATTTTTGCGGATCCTGTCCTGACCATGGAATTGCCGGCTCCCGTCACAGCAGCGACAGGCATGGATGCGCTCACCCATAATATGGAGGCGTTTCTTGCAAAAATGTCGCACGCATTGTGCGAGGGAATAGCACTCGAAGGAATGTCGTTGATCAGTCAATCTCTTGAAAGGGCAGTCAATAAACCTGACCTGGAATCTCGCAGCAAAATGTTGATGGGTTCACTCATGGGGGCCATTGCGTTTCAGAAAGGACTCGGAGTTGTTCATTCTCTGGCGCACCCATTGTCTGCCCTTCTTGATACACATCATGGCCTGGCAAATGCAGTGAACATTCCCTACGGCATGGAGTTCAACATCGAAGGCTGCGAAGACAAGTTTCGGAGAATCGCCCGGACTCTCGAATTGGAAACAGAGACTGGCGCTGGCGTGGTGGATTACCTCTTCAATCTAAATTCAAGCATCAACATTCCCCATAAGCTGCGCGATATTGGGGTAAAGCCAGAGCACATCGAAACACTCGCCGACCTTGCCTTTGCGGACTTTGCACACCCCAACAATCCAAAGCCAGTCAACCGGGAGGATTTTAAGCAATTGTATTTGAAAGCGCTGTGATGAAATTGGTGATCGGCATGGCCGCTGGCCGTAAGTATGAGAATTACCTGAAATGGATTCAGCAAAGATCGGCAATCGATGTAATCAAGCTTTGTCATGCAGACAACAACCTTGAGCAATTAAAGCAATGTGATGGTGTCATTCTTACCGGTGGGGAGGATGTCCATCCACGCTTCTACGGAAAACCGGAATATGAAAATGAATACCGGCTCGATGACTTTGATATTGCACGCGATGAGTTTGAAATGAAGGTAATTGACTATACCCAAAGAAATGAACTTCCATTGCTCGGAATTTGCCGTGGACTACAAATTGTGAATGTTTTTTTTGGTGGCACGTTAATACCTGATATACCTTCATTTGGCAAGCCTTATCATACAAAATATGAGGAAGGAAAGGACAGAACCCATCATGTTGAAGTGGTCAAAAACAGTTTCCTTGAAAGTGTGACGGGAGTTCTCCAGGGAGAAGTAAACAGTGCCCATCATCAAAGTATTGAAAAGGCAGGTGAGAACCTTGTGGTGAATGCGACCTCCTCCGACGGCATCGTAGAAGGGCTTGCACGCAAGAAAAAGGTCGGAGCTCCATTTTTGCTTTTGGTCCAATGGCATCCTGAGCGGATGGCTGATCAGACCAGTCCTTTTTCAAAAAACATCCGCGACAGTTTCATAGACAGTATCAGAATCAAGTAATTTGTGGCCTTTATGAAAATCATCAATCCTGCAACAGAAGAAATTATTTGTGAGCTGAATGAAGACAGCGCAGAAACACTGGATGACAAATTACAGAGCCTTCGGTCGACACAACCGGCATGGCAGCGACTTTCACTGGCTCAACGGATTGAAATTATCCATACGTTTTCTTCCTTGCTGGAAAAAAATATTGAGTCTCTGGCGAGTGTCATTACGTCTGAAGTCGGTAAACCCCTTCAGCAATCCAGAAACGAGGTGAACGGCGCGCGCGCCCGCATCCAGTGGCTTGCCGATCATGCAGAGCAATATTTGTCTGATGAAGTCATGTCCCACAGTTCGGGTATGACAGAGAAAATCACGTATGAACCCCTTGGCGTTATTGCAAATATTTCGGCGTGGAACTATCCCTATCTCGTGGGCACCAATGTTTTTATT
>JAYVRH010000041.1:0-8825 GCA_043776495.1 Cyclobacteriaceae bacterium | reverse complement strand
GTTTGTCTTGTGATTTTGCCTGGTCAACTGCCTTCTGGAGGGTCTGGATAAATTCTGCCTCACTCAAAATCAAATGATCCGTCGGACTTACAATCATGACCGCTTCAGGATCTCTTAAGAATATCTTGTTGGCGGCATATGCAATACAAGGTGCGGTATTCTTGCGCATCGGCTCCGCCAGTATTTGGTCTTTATGGACAATGGGAAGTTGCTCGCTGACGAGGGCAGCATGCTCTTCATGAGTCACAATCCAAATATTTTCAGGAGCACAAATAGGTAAGTAACGCTCAAAGGTTGACTGCAGCAGCGTTTTACCAGTGCCCAACACATCTAAAAATTGTTTGGGTCTGGCGTTGCGGCTGTAGGGCCAAAAACGGGTGCCAATCCCTCCAGCCATTAGAACTACGTGTAGATTTTTATCCATTTAACGGGCTTGCGATAACAATTTGCAACTCCTTCCATTCTGCCATAGCACGACTGCAATTCTCGAAATTGTTGGCACTACTCTAGCAATTTTTTAGTATATTCAATGCTCCTTCGCCCTCTAACGATTGCGGAAGGCAAATGTAAGGATTAAATCGACTCAGGAATCATGATAGTGGCCGAAGAAAGAGACACATTAAAGGCACAGCTGAAAGAATTTTTCGGGTATACTTCCTTTCGGGGAAACCAGGAAACAGTAATTAGAAATCTATTAAGTGGAAGGAATACTTTTGTGATCATGCCTACCGGAGCAGGAAAGTCGCTCTGCTACCAGCTACCAGCCATGGTGAAGGATGGTCTGGCAATTGTCATTTCTCCATTGATTGCGCTGATGAAAAACCAGGTCGATCAATTGAATGCCTATGGCATCCATGCCCGGTTTCTCAATTCAACACTGAGCAAAGGCGAGATCACGCGACTGAAGAAAGATTGTGTGGCCGGAATTGTGAAGCTGCTTTATGTGGCACCCGAATCTCTGAATAAAGAAGAGAATATTGCATTTCTTCAAAAAGTAAACGTAAGCTTTGTTGCCATTGATGAGGCGCATTGTATCTCTGAATGGGGGCACGACTTCCGTCCTGAGTATCGCAAGATCAAGACGATGATAGCGCAGTTCGGTAATCTGCCCGTCATTGCATTGACCGCTACCGCTACTCCTAAAGTGCAGCTTGACATTCAGAAAAATCTTCAGATGGAGGAGGCAGATGTGTTTATCTCCTCTTTCAATCGCAGGAACCTCTACTATGAAGTAAGACCCAAGAAGGAAACCAAGAAGCAATTGATCCGCTTCATGAAGGAGCACAAAGGAAAATCGGGAATTATTTATTGCCTGAGTCGGAAAAAAGTTGAAGAAATAGCACAGCTGCTCACTGTCAATGGATTCAAAGCAGCCCCCTACCATGCCGGCCTTGATCCAGATGTCCGAGTCAAGAACCAGGATGATTTTCTCAATGAGGAGACAGATATTATTGTAGCAACCATTGCATTCGGGATGGGCATCGACAAACCCGACGTGAGGTTTGTAGTTCATTACGACGTTCCTAAATCTCTGGAAGGGTACTATCAGGAGACTGGTCGATCGGGAAGAGATGGACTCGAAGGAGTATGCCTCATGTTCTACAGCCATAACGATCTTAGTAAATTAGAAAAATTCAATAAGGACAAAACTGTACAAGAGCGTGAAAATGCCCGTGTTCTTTTACAGGAGATGGAGTTCTATGGCGAGTCCCCGGTATGCCGCAGAAGGCAGTTGCTTCACTATTTTGGCGAAGAGTTTATGGAGGAGAATTGCGGATCGTGCGACAATTGTGTACACCCCCGTGAGCGCTTCGATGGCATAGCTTCCGTATCCACCGTACTGGAGGCGGTGAAACAAACCAATGAACGGTTTGGTCTGAACCATTTAGTGAATGTAATCCGTGGCGTCGAAGATGAGTATGTGAAAAGCTACGGCCATTTTGATTTGGCCATCTACGGAAAAGGCGGGGATGAAGAAGCTGACTTCTGGAAATCCGTCATACGCCAGGTTCTCATCTTTCAATATCTTGAGAAAGACATCGATAATATTGGAGTACTCAGGTTGTCTGAAAAAGGCAAAAAATTTCTTGTTAAACCTCATCCCATTGAGCTCGCACTCGATCATGATTTCACGACGGACCTTCAAGACGAGGAAGTATCTTCCGAAAGGGCGCCTGCCATCTCAAAGTCGTATGATGAAAAGCTATTCGAAATGCTCAAGACCTTGCGAAAGCAAGTAGCCAAGCATAAGAACCTACCACCATACGTAATTTTTCAGGATCCCTCACTTGAGGAGATGGCCACTACCTATCCCACCAGTAAAGAAGAACTCGCTTCAGTAAATGGTGTGGGGATGGGGAAAGTCAATAAATTCGGACAAGAGTTTTTGGACGTGATCCAGAAGTATGTGGACGAAAATGACATCGAGACTGCCAACGACATCATAGTAAAGTCATCGGTAAACAAATCCAAAATAAAGATTTTCATCATTCAGCAGGTTGACCGCAAGGTGGACCTCGAAGAAATTGCTCAGTCTAAAAATCTTCCCTTCGAAGAATTACTCACTGAAATAGAAAATATTTGCTACTCGGGAACTAAACTGAACCTGGATTATTACATTGATGAGGTGCTGGACGAAAACAAGCAGGACCAAATCTTTGACTACTTCCTGAACTCAGACTCAGACAGCCTTACCGATGCCATGAATGATGACAAGAATTCGGATTTTAACGAAGAAGAACTAAGACTGATGAGGATCAAATTCTTGAGTGAATATGCAAACTAAAAGAAGGGTTGTGGGTTGATTGTTGTTCGTTCATAGCAAACCTCCCAACCAATAACGATCAACCAACAACCCACAACGATTTACTATCTTTGAAATTTGCGTAGCAAATGAACATACTCCTGATCGGCAGTGGCGGCCGCGAGCACGCCTTGGCGTGGAAGATCAAACAAAGCAAGCTTACTGAAAAACTCTACATCGCACCCGGCAACGCAGGCACCGCCCTGGTGGGTGAAAATCTTCCTGTCATGTCGGAAGACTTTGAAGCGATCGAAAAAATTTGCCTGGAAAAAAGAATTCACCTGCTGGTGGTAGGTCCTGAGGTTCCTCTGGTGAAGGGTATTCGCGATCATCTTGAAACCAATCCAGCGCTAAAAAATATGCTCATCGTGGGGCCTGGGAAGGAAGGCGCTCAACTGGAGGGAAGCAAAGATTTTTCAAAACAGTTCATGCTCCGCCATGGAGTTCGGACCGCGAAGGCCAAAACATTTTCTATTGACCAGCTTGACATTGGCCTGCGATATCTCGAAACATGCGAAATGCCAATTGTATTAAAAGCAGATGGACTTGCAGCCGGTAAAGGCGTGATCATTTGTGGTACCGTCGAAGAGGCAAAGGCTTCGTTGACTGAAATGCTGGGAAATAAACTTTTTGGAGAAGCTAGCGCCCGCGTCCTCATTGAAGAGTTCCTGGATGGCATCGAGGTGTCAGTATTTGTACTCACCAATGGACAGGACTATGCCTTGCTTCCGGAAGCAAAAGACTACAAACGCATCGGTGATGACGACAAAGGACCCAACACCGGCGGCATGGGAGCAGTTTCACCAGTCACTTTCGCGAATACAGCATTCATGAAAAAGGTGGAGGAAAAAATTATTGTTCCCACCATTTCCGGACTCCGGCAGGAAAACATACCGTATCGTGGGTTTATTTTTTTCGGCTTGATCAACGTGAAGGGCGAACCGTTTGTCATTGAATACAATGCCCGATTGGGTGACCCCGAGACCGAGGCAGTGATGACCCGCATTCAATCAGACTTTGTCGAGTCGTTGGTATGGTGTGCAGGTGGTAAAGGGGAGCATAAGATTATCATCAATCCTGAACATGCCGTTACTGTAGTAATGGTGTCCGGGGGATACCCGGAACATTACGAGAAGGGCAAAGTGATTAAGGGTTTGGACGCCCAAGGCAAGGCTTTGATATTCCACGCAGGCACCAAGATGGTTCATACGGAGGTCGTAACTGATGGCGGTAGAGTACTTGCTATTACTGGCAAGGGCAAAAGTTTGCTGGAAGCCAAAAACAACGCTTATGCTTGCACTTCCGCCATTTCCTGGCAGGATGTTTATTTCAGAAAGGATATTGGAGTAGATTTGCTTCGGTTCAAAAACCCGGAGTGAGGCAAAGGTCCAGCCAACTGGAACCTGATGCAAAAAAACGAAGTTATGGGATGTGCGTGCGGAACAAAGAAAGACGGAAAAACTTCCGGCTGTAAAAATAATGGGGCCTGTGACACAGGTGGCTGTAATAAAATGAATGTCTTCGACTGGCTGTCGAATATGGAGGTGCCTATGGCTGACCGTTTCGATGTGGTGGAAGTGCGCTTCAAAAACGGATTCAAGGAGTTTTATAGAAACCCGGAAAAAATTGACCTCACTGCCGGCGACGCTGTCATTGTGGAAGTACAAAATGGTCATCACCTTGGCCACGTGTCGTTGCAAGGCGAACTTGTGCGATTGCAGATGAGGAAAAAGAATGTGGCAAATGATGGTGAGATAAGAAGAATCTATCGCCTTGCCCATCCTAAAGACCTGGAGAAATACGAGGAAGTAAAGAAACGTGAGTTGCCCTCCCTTCACCGAAGCCGCGAGATCATACGCCAGATGAACCTGCACATGAAATTGTCGGATGTGGAGTATCAGGCCGACAACATGAAAGCTAGTTTCTTCTATTCAGCGGATGAAAGAGTGGATTTTCGGGAACTGATAAAGTCGCTGGCTGGTGAATTCAAAATTCGAGTGGAGATGCGTCAAATCAGCCTGCGCCAGGAGGCAGGCCGTCTGGGTGGGATTGGAGTTTGTGGCCGCGAACTTTGTTGCTCCACCTGGCTCACCGACTTTAAGAATGTGGCTACCAGTGCAGCGCGTTATCAAAATCTATCTCTCAACCCCAGCAAACTTTCCGGACAGTGCGGAAGGCTGAAATGCTGTCTCAACTATGAACTTGAGACCTACATGGATGCCCTCAAACATATTCCTGATGTGGGCCGGCCGCTCCTGACTGCAAAGGGTGAAGCAACTTTGCAGAAGACCGATATCTTCCGAAAAATAATGTGGTTCGGATACAAAGAAGAAAATGCGTGGTTCCCACTGAATGTGGACAGAGTGAATGAAATTCTTGAACTCAACCGTGCTGGTCGTATGCCAGCAACGCTAGATTTAAATGAACTGGTAGAGCGCGAGCCCCTTTCCGTTCTAAACAGCGATCTTGACAAGCTCGACAAGAAGTTTAGCAATCGAGGTAATCAAAATAAAAAGAAGTCGCGCAATCGTGGTCGCGGTCGTGGTCGTGACGGCCGACCAGGCAATCCTCAAGCACCAAAATGAAATTTGGAAGTATATCAGATCACTTGAGAGAAGTAAGTGTCAAATCTATTGCCTTCTGTCTTATAGTACTTATATCTCTCTTGGCATCGTGTGATGGTCAACGCGTTTATGAAAACAGTGTTGAATTCGAAGGTCGAGCCTGGAAAGTAATAGATGAACCACGTTTTGAATTCACCATTGCAGACACGACAGAGCGGTACAATCTTTATTATAGTATCAGAAACTCCCTGGACTACCCCTACGCACGGATTTTTGTGACTTATCATGTATACGACTCCACAGGCAAAGAGATCACAAAGAAATTGTTGTTTAACGATCTCTTCGACCAGAAAACAGGAGCACCCTTTGGCCATAGTGGACTGGGGGACCTGTACGACCATCGTTTTCCAATCCTCAGCAGGCACTCGTTTGGTTACCCTGGGAGATATTCAATGAAGCTTGATCAATTCACAAGGCAGGATACATTGAAAGGTGTCATTGCGGTGGGTGTGCGGGTGGAGAAAGCAATCATGAAGTAATTTCCATTGAAATGGATTAAAGCGACCAGTCATTATCCGTCTCCATTCGGATTTCCCGTTCGCATAAATTTCCACAGCGAGTCCGCCATTTTTGCGGAAAGTTTCGTATTATTTTTTCCGGCCTACGAATCTAATTACAGAACCTTTTCCATTGTGAAACAAACCTTCCTTCAATTCAATTTCTTGTTCGGCCAGCTCTATTATCTCAAAATTATTAAAGTCAGATTCTATTTCGTCCATTGAAAATAACATTCCCAGGTCCTTTGGCCCGCCTATTTTTTCATTTTTACTGACATAGTCCAAATGCTTTTTACCAAAGGCCTCAAAAATTACAATTCCACCTGGCCTTAGATAGGTCGTTAATACTTTGTGATAGTCTGATTTTTTGTCTGCAGGGAAATGAGCATAGATCAAGGCGATGGCATCAAATTGATTGGTTTGGTACGTTAGCGATTGAAATTCTCCAACCTCATAATTGACGGCAACACGGTGCTTGCCCGCCAGCTGAATTGCCTTCTTTTTTCCCTCCATGCTAAGGTCAAAGGCAAAAACTGTCCAACCCAGAGAGGCAGCATACACTGAATTTCGACCTTCCCCTTCTGCAGGAAATAATATTGTTCCTTCAGTAATTTTATTGAGCTGCTCCTTAAGATAGATATTAGGTTGTTCACCATAGGCAAACTCCTTATTACTATATCGTTCGTCCCATTTTTCCTTCATTCATGAACCATTTATTCACTATACAAAAGCTTTTCTTGCTTCTCTGTCCGGGTCATTCTTCACAGCCGGCATATCATCCAGAATCATGGTTGCTCCTGTCTCCGAATTGTAGGCTGTCCAGTTGGGAAGTCCGCCCCCATTGGGATTTCCTGTTCGCATGAACTTCAAAAGTGAGTCGGTCATTTTTGACGAAAGTTTTCTTGGCCGCGTTCCTCCACCGGTATGGGTGTACATCAGATCGGTATTATTAAACCAGAAACAAATATCGATACAATGAAACGCCCTCATCCGATTGTCAAACAAGGGAGGCTGCCATCCAAACCAGGCGAGATAAACCGAAGCTTTTTGCTTCGACTTTGCATCCGCTAATGCGATGGCATTCTGACGGTTGCTGGCCACCATCGACCATATCTCGATGGGTTTCTTGTCAGGAAACGTTTTCGCGTAACTATCAACGATCGAACCTGTCTTATCGCCAAATCGCTCTTTCAATTTTTCTTTCACACCGGCCAGGTCAATTGCTTCAAGCCTGGCATCGGTGCGGCTTGGAGCAGACTCGTTGAAGGTGGTACAGATGATCATCGGAACATCCTCGGACAACGGAGATCCGGCAGGACTAAAGGGATGCTGTGTCAGAAACGTGCCATCCACTACCGGACTAAAACCAACGGGCATCTTCAATTCCTCTCTCAGCTTTGTCATCGCCCGCGTAGACAATTCGTAATATTGTTTCCACGGCATTCTTTGCAGTACATCCATCTCCGAAGAAGAAAGCCCTGCTTCTTTCAATACAGCCGCGCCCAGTTTTTCAGAAATTTCTTTTTCTGTTGCTTTCAGTGAAGCGCCACTCAATGGAACAGCTTTGTGAAACAGTCCTTTTGCAGAAGGCATCGCTGTAAGCACACACACTTTTGCTCCACCCCCGGATTGCCCCATGATGGTCACGTTATTCGGATCACCGCCAAAGTTTGTAATGTTGTCGCGCACCCATTCCAAAGCAGCCACAATATCCAGCATGCCAACATTTCCTGAGGCCTCAAATTTCTTATCCACTCCCCCGAAGTTGGCATAGCCCAAAGGTCCAAGCCGATGATTCAGCGAGCAGAACACGACATCGCCCTTTCTACTAAAATTCTCCCCGTGATATCCATCTTGCTCAATGCCGTTTCCATTGTTGTATCCCCCGCCATGCAACCACACCATCACCGGTCTCTTCTTGCCATCATTTAAAGCAGGAGTCCAGACATTGAGTCGAAGACAATCTTCACTCACGTCATCATAATTCCAGTGATCGGCAAAAGAAGAGTAAGCATTTGCGTAACGCTTTTCCATGTTTTGCGGAGCCGTGTTGCCCCACCAGATGGCGGGATAAATGTCTGTCCATGGTTTTGGCTTCCGGGGCGGCATGAACCGATTCTCACCAGCCGTATCCGCACCATAGGGAATGCCAAGAAATGTATTGATACCTCGCAGGATGTAGCCGCGCACTTTGCCATAAGACGTATCGGCAACTGCAATGTTATCTCCGATCTGAAGTATGGGTCCATCATTCTTATCTTCGGCAGCTTTGCTTGCACTGTCAGACGATGCCAAGGCGGGCGCACCTAAGCTCAAAGCGGCAGTGCTCACACCCAATTTTTGAATAAAATTCCTGCGGTTGGTTTTCATAAGTTGTTATGTGTTGTTTGGATATACAATGAAAATAATTTCCTTTAATATTCCCTGTGTTTTATGACAAATGGTAGAATTACTTGATTTGCCGAAATGCTTTTTTGTCAGATCCCATTAATTGGAATCGAACACAATTTTCCAGGAAGCTCCATTTCTCTTACCCCATACCAGAACGTATTTTCCCCCATGACCATCAAAAACAATCCGTCCGGGTGTTTGTTGGTGACTGTCGCATTTTTTTTGCTGGGCCGGATTTGTAATCCGGCTCTTTCGCTGAAACACTATCCAAAAGGTGTGGGGATTTGTAATCCTACTTATTCTCTTCTTAGCCCAGCCTGCATTGGTAAATCCACTATCCAATATAGCAAATCTTAACCAACCCTTCCTATTCAAGTAATAATCCACTACAGTGCTAAGTAGTAATCGAGGGAAAAATCAGGTTTTCATGATCATTTTATTCTTCTAAACAGCTTAAGTTCCGATGTAGACTAAGCAGGATTACAAATCCAGTCTTCGTAATTTAGTTCA
>JAYVRH010000040.1:0-2660 GCA_043776495.1 Cyclobacteriaceae bacterium | reverse complement strand
AATTATAGCAAACTCACCTCAACAAAATCCGCCTTCGGTATATTACTTTTATGTCATAATCTCAAAATTGCCTCTGCAATCCACCTTTTTTTTAGCCTGTGTCTGTTCGATTTAATGATTTCCGCCAGTCCGCAAGCCTTGAATTGCTGGCAAAACAGCTGGTAGAAGGCTTTATCACTGGGCTTCATAAGTCACCCTATCACGGCTTCTCAGTGGAGTTTGCTGAACATAGGCTTTACAACGAAGGTCAGAGCACCCGTCACATCGATTGGAAAGTATTTGCCCGAACTGACAGGCTTTATACCAAGCAATACGAAGAAGAAACAAATCTCAGATGCCTGATCGTGCTCGACGCATCTTCTTCCATGTTTTACCCTTCAGATACGCTCGCAAAACTGAAGTTCAGCATCTATTCTGCTTCGGCGCTCGCCTACTTACTCCACAAACAAAGGGATGCTGTAGGCCTCTGTCTCTTCTCTGATAAGATTGACGAGTTTACTCAAATTAAGTCCACTGCATCTCACCTGGATAAATTGTTTACCCTGCTTGAGAAGACCATTGAATCTGGCAATCCGTCCCGGAAAACTACCCGGGTCTCCGAAGTTTTGCATGAGGTGGCGGAAAAGATCCACAAACGATCATTGGTTGTAATTTTTAGTGATATGTTCGATGGCGCGGAGGATCCAGAGGACGTTTTCAAGTCACTTCAACATCTAAAGCACAACAAGCATGAAGTGTTGCTATTTCATGTAAGCGACCACGAAACCGAATTGGATTTTAATTTTCAGGAAAGGCCATATGAATTTGTTGACCTTGAGAATGGCGATACCGTAAGGCTCAATCCAGCCGAAATAAAAAATAGTTACACCACCTCCCTGGCTGAATTTCATAAAAACCTGAAACTTAAGTGCAATCAGCTAAAGATTGATTTTATTTCAGCAAATACGAGAACGGATTACTTCTCCGTCATCCAAGCCTATTTGATTAAGAGATCAAAGATGAAATAGGACACACATGGAAGGCTTCTTGAGATATACTTGTCTGCTTAAGCCTGCAGTTCCTCGTTGTGGAGATAAGCTTTCTTTGCGGTAAGCTCCACTTTCGTCTCGACATGATCAGGATCAGGGACGCAACAATCTACAGGACAGACCGCTGCACACTGGGGCTCTTCATGGAAGCCCGTACATTCCGTACACTTTCCGGATGTGATATAATAGAATTCATTTGAGACAGGGGTCTGTGCTACCTTGGCATCGACTTTGGCGCCCTCAGAGGCAACCTCTGTTAGTTTCGTTCCACCAGCCCAAGTCCACTCCCTGCCACCTTCATAAATGGCAGTATTCGGGCATTCAGGCTCGCAAGCCCCACAGTTAATACACTCTTCTGTAATCTTAATCGCCATCCTAACAGTCTTTCACCTAATTTTGACCCTCAAAAATACGGCCCTTTGAATTATTGTCAAAACACCAATAGTGGAATGAATGTTTAGTCGGATGGAGTTACCTGAAAGAATCGAGGCTTTTTGCCGATTGGGAGAAACCATGCGCATTCTGGGACTGAGTGATCGGAAAGCACTGGCTGAAAAAGCCGTGAATGAGAACGCCTGGTTTACAGATGATAACGTCATGCTATCATTAAAAGGCATTGAAGCATTGCTGGTGCGTAAAAAACTTGAATCGTGGGCCATGTCTTACTCCCCTGGGCCAGCAGCCGTCAAAACAATCGGGGTGGCCATGGCAGGAAACATTCCACTGGTTGGGTTTCATGATTTCTTGTGCGTCCTCATTGGAGGACACCGGCTAAAGGCTAAGCCGAGTACCCACGATACTGTTCTTCTGAAATTTATCTTTTCGAAATTGCTTGAGATTGAGCCCAGGTTTGCTGAGAGTGTCTCTTTTGAAGACACTTTGAATGGAGTGGATGCGATGATCGCCACGGGCAGTGATAACACAGCACGGTATTTTGAATATTATTTTAGAAAAATCCCTCACATCATCCGAAAGAACAGAGCTTCTTGTGCAGTCGTGCAAGGCTGGGAAACTTCAGACGAATTTGCCCTCCTGGGACAAGATGTGTTCAGTTACTTTGGCCTGGGTTGTCGAAATGTGTCTAAATTATTTGTTCCCGACGAATTTGATTTCGGACCATTGATCAAAAGTTGGGAACCATTTCAAACCGTGATTGATCACCACAAATTTGCTAACAATTACAACTATCAAAAATCTATTATGCTGTTGGACCAGGTGCCGTTCCTGGATGGTGAGTTCATTTTGCTGAGGGCGAACAAAAACCTGGTTTCACCAATCGCCACGCTTTACTATGAAAAGTACAATAGCCTGGAGGAGCTAAAATCAAAAATTGAAGGCGACAAAGAAAAACTGCAGGTAGTGGTTTCAGCGCAGGGGTGGTTTCAAGGAAGCATTCCATTTGGCATGGCGCAATCGCCTGAAGTCGGTGACTATGCTGACAAAGTAGATACGATGCAGTTCCTGGCTAGTTTGAAATAATATTTTCCGCAGATTCTAAGCCCTGGGAGCTAAAACTAGATTTCTGACTTGAGCCAAGCTGAATTTAGAATCTATAAATTTGCCACAGATTACACAGATTACCACTGATAAAATCATCTGTGTAATCTGTGGCTAATAATTGACCTTGGCTAT
>JAYVRH010000039.1:0-8836 GCA_043776495.1 Cyclobacteriaceae bacterium | reverse complement strand
ATTAATTAACGACAAATTCAGTCAAAATATATACTTTAGTGGAGTTTCATCGTTTTAAAATTGTTATTGTTTATATGAATCAGCAGGTTGTGTGATGGAGAGGTTGACAGACAATTCACGGATGCGGAAGCTATTCCTTTTCTTTTCTTTTACTCTGATATCGCTTGCGGGTTTTTCGCAGAACCTTCAGCGATACAATTGGTATTTTGGAAACTCAACGCAAGCAATTCGCTTCAACAGAACGAGTTCCAAGCCAACAATCGTGTCAAAGGGGATCCCGTTTGGAAGTGGAGGAAACGCCACCGCGTCAGATCCTGCAAATGCCAATCTACTCTTCTACACTGACGGGCAAGTTGTTTATGATGCCAGTCATTTTAAGATGCCAGCCGGCAATGGATTAAATGCAAACATCACGGCCAATCAGCCTACCGCTATTTGTCCGGTACCGGGGCAAAGCAGGAAGTATTTTATTTTTACCAACACAGCCAATTTCACTACCGGTGGATCCATTAGTGTAAGTGTCGTGGACTTGAACCTCTTTGGAAATGCGCTCTTTCCTGCGCCAGCATTGGGTGATATGGAATCGAAAAACACAGTGGTAGCAGGACTTATCTCACGCTCGGAAGGGATGATGATTGTGCCACACAAAAACAACACTGACTTCTGGTTTATTACGCAACAAGTCAGCTCGCAGAATTTTTCAGCAACCCTTATTAATGCGGCAAGCTACACGGGTACGTTCGTCACCACGACAACCTCTGGTTTAACATTGCCAACATCAGCTGCCAATTTTTCTTACCATGCTGGAAAAAAGAAAATCGCGGTATCACCTCAGGATCCCAGCACCGATGCAGTAATTCTGAATTTCAATAATACCACGGGTGTATTTTCCTTTGATCGTTATATTTTTAATAGCGGCTTGCCTACCGTCACGAATCAATCCATTTATGATATTGAATGGTCATTGAAAGGGGACTACCTCTACCTCTCCCGTTATGGGGAGACCGGAATCGCTGCGACCCTCCTGCAGTACGATTATCAGAATCCAACAACCACGCTAACTTCCGTTTTGCCTGCTCCCATTTTCAGAAGTTTTGGTGTTCAAATGGCGCCCGACAACAACATCTATCATTTATATCAGACGGTATCGGGTGGCTCTATATTGTTGGGAAAGATTACAAAGACAGATACCATTGCCTCACAGGTAAAATATAAAACCGCGCAACTCACGGCCACCAGTCTGGCAGGTACTCAGTTTCCATCTTTTGCACCCAAAGACAGTGTGATTCTGATCGTGGATTTTTCTTCCATTGGTACTTGTATGAATAACAACACCACCTTTTTTCCGGATGTGATACCTGGTGCCGATAGCCTGAATTGGGATTTTGGAGATATGGGTGGATCAAACGACTGGAGCCCCATCCATAAGTATACGCAGGCCCAAACCTATTCAGTCAAACTTACTGCCTTCTATCAGGGTCAGAAAATGACCACCACTAAGCCGGTGACCATTACTAACTTTCAATTAAAATTAAATCTAGTGCAAGACACCACTGCCTGCCGCAGTGAGTTTCCACCACCCCGTGGCACTTCGTCTCCAAAAGCATTTTCTGTCACTGTAAAGGTGCAAGGGGGAACACCTACAAGTTACACGTGGTCTAATGGCGACACAGGCCCCATCCTTACTCCCGATTCGGCCGGGTATTATTATGTCGTGGTGGCTGATGCGTCAGGCTGCTCAACCTATGCCGGCGTCAATGTAAAGGAATATGGACTGCAGGATCAACGTGCCAACATCTGGTATTTTGGAAACAAGGCGGGCATCGACTTCAATACCTTGCCCAATCCTCCCAAGGCGCTAAGCAATAGTGCCATGGATGCCCCTGAAGGTTGTGCCATCATTTGTGATCGCAATGGGAATACAATTTTCTATACTGACGGCGATCATGTTTACAACAAGAAAGATCTGCTGATTGCAAGTGGAATCGGTGGCGACCCGTTCGCATCACAATCTTCGATCATTGTTGCCGTGCCCGGGGATGAGACGCTGTATTACATCTTTACGAATGAAGCCATTAACGGTACCTCCACCAATAAAGTGAAATATTCCCTTTTCGATCTAAAGCAAAATAATGGTCTGGGTGCCATTGTAAAACAAAATCAAACACTCTTTAGCAAGGGCACAGAAAGAATTACTGCGAGCGGAAGATGGCTCATTATCCATGAGTACGGCAACAATACGTTTCGTGTCTATTCAATTTCGGCTAATGGAATTGGTGATCCGGTGCTGACGGCCATCGGGTCTGATCACAGCTTCAGTTCACAACCAAATGGTGAAGGCTACATGAAGCTTGGTCCAAAAAATAATCTTGCGGTTGCACTGGCTACACCTGGTACCAGCAATTTGATTGAACTTTTTCATTTGAATGATACAACCGGCAAACTCACCAATTACCGCAAGATCGATCTTAAACAACCAGCCGGTCAGGTTTATGGAATTGAGTTTTCTCCGGGTGGGAATAAACTATTCGCAACTGTAAAGGGCACCCCTTCGCCATCACAGGTGTTTGAATATTCTATTGACTCTATTGGCAATCCCCATTTCAAACAGAAAGTTCAGAACCCAACAGAACTGGGTGCACTTCAGGTTGGGCCGGACGGACAGATTTACATGGCAGTCAACGGCAGTGCCTCACTGGGGACAATCCAGGCCAACGACGATACAACGAGATTGTCTTCCATAAATTTCAATGGTTTTACATTGGCAGCAGGTACCAACAGTCGGCTTGGGTTGCCGAATTTCATTCAACAAATTATTAATGCAACAGGTGGGCCGGCCATTGCCGCAACCGGATTTTGTTTGGGAAGCCCTACCAACTTTGTTGGCACTGCAACCGACGCCATTGACCAATTCTCCTGGTTCTTTGGTGATGGAGGAAGTGATACTGCGAGCTCGCCAACACATACTTATGCAGCAGCCGGCACTTATGATGTATCCCTGAGGCTTACCAATCGATGTGGCCTTGACACTACTCTTGTGAGACCGACTACGATCTTTCCCCCGCCCAAAAATCCAACGATACCGGGGGCAAGCGCACTCTGCAATGGACCAGTTAGTCTTAATGCGAATACAGGCAATCTGCCCGGGTTAACTTATTTGTGGTCGGATCTTTCTACTGGAAAGACGCTGGTCGTTACTCAACAATCCATCATTAATGTCACCATTACCGACGTGAACGGATGCACTTCTAAAGGCACATCCTTAATAGCCGATAATCAACCCCAGGTGGATATTGGGCCAGACCAAACATTATGTCAAAATGCATTTACCCTGGCACTCAATGCGCAAAACCCCGGAGCCTCTTATGCGTGGACAGTAAATGGAATCAATCCCACTTCGGCTCAAAGCAGACCCATTGACACCACACTTCCGGGCACTTTCATTTACAGAGTGACCCTCACGGATCCCATAACAACTTGTACCGCAATTGATCAGGCAATTTATAGCATCGTGGTTTCACCTTCTTTCGTGCTCAGCGGTACAGATCCAACCTTTTGCAATGCCGCGGATGGCGTATTAAGACTGCAATTGGTTGCCACCGTTCCTGCCACAGGACCCTACTCTTATTTTATGACAGGACCGAACGCATTCAATAGGCAAGCCATTGATCAGGGTGCACCGCTAAGCGTAAATTTTCCGGGCTTAAGGGCTGGCACTTATTCAGGGGTTGTGACGGATCAGATCTCAGGGTGCACGATATCGCAATCTTTTGGATTGTCGGATGCACCATTTACTGCTACGGCCGCTGCCCTGGCGCCAAATTGCGACCCTGTAACGATCCAGATTACAACAACGGCAAGTGGCTTTCCTTTAAGATATCTTCTCACACCAAATTCCGGAACACCGATAGGACCCACGGGTGGCATTGCAACGGCTATATTTAACACTTCGCCCGCTCCGCAAGGAATTTATGATATTCAAGTGAGCGACGTAAATGGTTGCATTCTGAACATCAATGGGTTTGCAGTCAGCCCCAACCCTCCTGTTGCCATTACCATTACGCCAAGCCCCTGCACTTCTCCGGCCACCATCACAGCTTCGGGTGCAACTGCCTATGCCTGGAGCGGCGCCGCAGGAAGCATCATAGGGTCCACCACTGGACCCACCATTACCATTTCTGGCAAAGGGCAGCTTACTTATTCATTGACTGCGTCGGCTCCCGGAGCATGTCCCAACACGCAGACTACCACCGTGGTGCTTGATAATGTCACGGCGGATTTTACGCAAAGCGACCCATGCCAGACCTCTGTCCTGCTCAGCGCAACACCTTCGGGCAACTATACCTATCGATGGTTTAAATCAGGCACATTTCAATCCGGACTGTTAGGTCAGCAAATTTCACTTGCCCAAACTGAAGATGGAGCTTCCTATCAGGCTGAAGTATTCAGTACGCTGAATGGTTGTGCCTACCGGTCTATTGCCAAAAATATTCAGGTGTCAGGAATTGTCGATGCAAACCTGACCTCCACCCCAGCATGCGAAGACAATAAACCTTTCACACTTACCGCGACTACCACTTCTACGGGATCCACTTTCGCATGGTTTAAAAATAATCTTGCAATTCCAACATTAACCACTCCCAGCATTGACCAAACGGATGCTGCGACCTACAAAGTGCAAGTGAGCAAAACCTCTTGTAAGGCAACGGCTCAAATCACTATCATCAGAGCTCCATTGCCGGTTGGTATACTTCCCAACCGGGAAATCATCTGCAATGATATTGAAAACAAAGACCCCAAAACCAATCAGGTAGATCTGGATCCGGGAAATTTTACAAAATTCAATTGGTTCAAAAACGAATTGAGCATTGGCTACAGCCAACGTGTTTATACGGCTACCAGTCAGGGTAAATACCATGTGGACATTACCAATTCATTTGGTTGTGTAGCCCCCGATCAAACCGAAGTCAAGAACGAGTGCATCCCAAAAATTGAGGTACCGAACGCATTTCGGCCAACGTCTTCCATTTCAGAAAATAAAGAGTTCTACATATTCTCTTTCTTTATCACCGATAATTTCCAGGTTTTTATTTACAATCGCTGGGGCGAATTGATCTATTCCTCTACCGACCGCAATTTCAAATGGAACGGGGGCTATAACAACAGTCTAAGTCAACCCCTTCCAGGGGGAACGTACGCTTACGTGATTAAATATGTAAACGCCTTTCATCCCGAGCGAGGTGTGCTGGATCAGAGGGGCGGGGTTGTATTGCTTCGCTAGTCCTTAATGTACTTTCAAAATCCCTGTGAGTTCGTTATCTATGTGAATCCTTAATCTGTCAGGCCAACGATGAATCACAAAACGAATTCTATGAAAAATCTACTTTCTTTTTTCCTGATCTCAACATTCATTATGTTGACGGCTCAAGCTCAGATTATCAAAACATCCCTGACCTTAACGGTAAGAGATGAACTGGGCAACACGGTCAAAGATGCTTCCGTAAAGCTCTTTGAAAACGAAGCTGACTACACGGTAGAGAAAAATTATTCCGCAGAAGGAACTACGGATGAAAAAGGGGTTGTAAAATTTAAAGACCTGAAAGCAATACCTTACTTTGTTCTTGCCACCAAAGGCGATAAAGATAATGTGGGTGCCGGAGAGAAAACCGGGAAGTTGAGCGAGAAGAAGTTTAATAAGGCGACGATCATTATTCAATAAAAGTTGAAATCTGAAAATAGAGAGCCCGAAGTTGAGAATGCAAGGGAAGCATTTTTGGAGACAGTCAAAAACTATTTTTGTTCTACAGCACAAGAATCAATTTTCAAGGCCCAATTCTTAGACCTACTTAAGCATGAGGATGCATTTCAACGCACCCATTTGCCTGGCCATATTACCGGGTCAGCCTTCATCGTATCGGAGGATCAGTCACAAACGCTTCTCGTCCACCATGTCAAGTTAAACAAGTGGCTCCAGCCCGGAGGTCACACCGACGGCGATACAAATGTAGCAAGGGTGGCCCTCCGCGAAGCCAACGAAGAAACCGGGCTCGAAATGCTTGCTCTCTCTTCTGCTGAAATCTTTGACCTTGACATTCATACCATCCCCGCTCGTAAAGATTTCCCGCAGCACGATCATTTCGATGTAAGGTATTTATTCAAGGCATCCACCACAGAGAAAATTATTGTGAGCGAAGAATCACACGACGTAAAATGGGTCAGTTTATCGGAGCTTGAAAGGTATAATAATGAAACTTCGATTTTGAGAATGAGGAATAAATTGCTCACAAAATAGGGTTTTTGCCGTGATGGCAGATCAATCAATTTTTCCTGCAACTTTGCTGCTGCAATTATCCATATGGCCACCATCGGGCAAGACATTCAGCGGGCAAAGTACCTTTTGGAAAAAGGGGAATTGGTGGCGATTCCCACAGAAACGGTCTATGGCCTTGCCGGGAACGCATTGGACGCCAGCGTCGTAATCAAGATTTTCGCTGCCAAAGATCGACCCCTTTTCGATCCTGTTATTATTCATATTCCATCGCTGGAAGCGGCAAAAGATTATGTGGGCGAAATCCCATCGCAAGCAAATGAACTCGCAAATCACTTTTGGCCAGGACCCCTTACATTATTATTAACAAAGAGAGAAATCATCCCTGACCTCGTCACTGCAGGACTTGATCGTGTAGGCCTTCGTTGCCCCGATCATCCATTGACCAGAAACTTACTGGCGCAACTTTCATTTCCATTGGCAGCACCGAGCGCTAACCCTTTTGGATATGTGAGTCCGACTACCGCACAACACGTGCAGGACCAACTTGGGGATAAGGTTGCTTACATTCTGGATGGGGGTCCGTGTCGGATTGGAATTGAGTCGACAATCATTGGTTGGGAAGCGGGGCAGCCCACCATTTACAGGCTGGGCGGAATAAGCCAGGAGCAAGTAGAGTCAGTCATTGGGAAATTAAATGTCAATCCATATTCCACTTCGCAACCACAATCCCCCGGTCAATTAAAGACGCATTACGCACCGGCCAAAAAATTCTTACTCGGAGACATTCAGATTTTGGCAGCTAAATATTCATCCCTTCGTTTGGGGATTCTCAGTTTTCAAAAAGAAATAGAAGGTAAATTTCATTCTAACCTTGTACTCTCCCCCTCTGGCGACTTAAAAGAGGCTGCCCGAAATCTATTTTCCATGATGAGAAAATTTGATGAGATGAATATCGATCTCGTTCTCGCTGAAGAACTTCCAGATGAAGGTTTAGGCCGTGCTATTAATGACCGGCTGCGCAGGGCGGCGGCGAGCAACACAGAATGAAGATTGCAGAGTAACATTTCGTCCCTACAGGACGTCAAGCATATACTCCACTTTATCTAGTTATAGACATATCGTCTCGATGGGACGAATAGTCGATTCAAACAAAATCGCTTCCAACTTTACATATATTTTTCAATGGCTAGTGTACTTCTTCCCAGGCTATTATTATTCCGACAGAATCACACGAAATGCGAATTCAAATAAGAATGATTGATAGAAAGGCCCCCGTTAGGGGTCAAATGTTTGTAAAACCATCACCATCGTAAACGCTGACGTCCTGTAGGGACGAAATATTCCGCCTTTGAATCGTGTTCCAGAACATATCGAATTTAGGCAAGGTTTTAAAGAATGATCATGTTTTCATTTTGGTAAAATGATTTTATGATATGAAACCTGTCCTAATTTCGATTCCAAACAATTTATGGCAAACACGTATACACAGCTTTATGTCCAATTTGTATTTGCTACACAGTATCGGTTGGCTCAAATTCAACCAGCTGTTTCTCTGAGTTTCTCTGAGAAAGCAAAGGAGTTAAACAGAGAAATGAAAGGTAATTTGGTTTCATTTATTAGACTCTCAGGGACTAAAACTTCTCCTCAATCCCAAGTCCAAACAAAGCAAAATCGTATTTGACAGGATCCTGGGGATCAAATTTTCTGAGCTGGCTTGTAAGTTCAAGGGCGGTTTGCCAATTCATGGGCTTGCTTCTAATCAACTGCAGCTTTCTGGCTACCCGCTCCACATGCAGATCACATGGGCATACCAATTGCCTGGGCGAAATATTTTTCCAAATACCAAAGTCTACACCTTGTTGATCGGACCGAACCATCCATCGCAAAAACATATTGATTCGCTTGCAAGCTGATCTTCGCTCAGGAGTTGCAATATGTTTTTTTGATCTAATCGGAAAATCCGGAAGACTGAAAAACTGACGATGAAAATTAATTAATCCATTCTCGACTGTCGATTCATTGCTGGCGACAAGAAAAAGGGCCTCCAGCGATTCGTGGCGTTTGTAATACGATTTCAAAAATGAGACAAAGTAGAGAAGGTCAGTTGTGTTGAAGGTGCGGTGCTTGAAGTCAACCAACCTTTTCAAGTCTCGTGAACGATGATGTAGGATAAAATCATGTGGCGAACCATCCATTCGCTCAAGCAGATCCTTGCATTTGTTGATAATGGTAATGCGTTGACCCCATGCCAGCACAGCGGCAAAGAGGCCGGATATTTCAATGTCTTGTTTTTTGGTAAAAAGATGCGGAATGGAAATTGGGTCATTTTTAATAAAGCCCTGCTGGTTGTACTGAAGGACCTTGCGGTCGAGGAATTCTTTTAGATCGATTGGAATTTGAAATCGCGTTGGCATTCTATTACTTCAAAAATTTCACCTCCACCCTTCTGTTCAAAGTCCTCGCTGCCTCATCCTTCTGTGGTACTAAAGGTTGTCTTTTCCCAAAACCGAGGATGCTCAAACGATTGGACGAAATTCCCTTTGATTTCAAATAATCACCCACACT
>JAYVRH010000038.1:0-2660 GCA_043776495.1 Cyclobacteriaceae bacterium | reverse complement strand
GAAGACAGGTCAATTTCTTTGTCAATGCCATAGGCAAGAATGGATTTCATCTCCGACCCGAACAGGAATTTATCGTCGTCGAAGAGATACAGCAACGGTTTGATCCCGAAGTGGTCGCGGGCCAAAAACAAAGTCTGTTCTTCCTTATCGTAAATGCAGAATGAGAAGAAGCCATTCAAACGATTCAGGCAGGCCTCCTTTTCACGGATAAATAATTTTAGCAGTACCTCGGTATCGGATTCTGTAAAGAATGAAATTCCATTTTGTCTGAGCTCAGCCCTCAGTTCCCGGTAATTGAAAATTTCTCCATTGTAAACGATGCAATACCGCTTGCTTTCATCCCACATGGGCTGATGAGCAACCTCACGGGTATCGATGATGGAAAGTCTCCTGTGTCCGAGGCAAACCCATTCATCTGCGTAGATGTCCTGAAAATCCGGTCCCCGGTGGGCAAGGGCCTGGGTGGCGGCTGATACATTGATCTTACTGAATTTACCAACGAGATTAAAGGCGAAAACGCCGGTGATGCCACACATGAAGTCAGAAAAGTTTATGCAAGTAATGAATATACAAACATTGGTGAGCCATTTTTGAAAATATTTTCTTCTCCATCCTTGAATCAACAAGATATTTTGGTCATCATACAACAAATATATTTTTATGCGGCAGAAACTGCTGAACGAAGGAGCAAAGGAGTTGAGCTATGAAATACGGGAAATCGTAAAGAAAGCAGAGCTATTGGAGAAGCAGGGTCTTCCCATTTCCTGGGAGAATATTGGCGACCCCATCCACAAGAACCATAAGCTGCCGGCTTGGATCAAGGACATTATTGCCAGTCTTGTACAACAGGATAGCACGTATAGTTATTGCCCTTCCAAGGGGATGCTCGAGACACGCGAGTTTCTGGCGACCCAGACCAATGTATTACAAGGAGCTCAAATAACTGCAGATGACATTTGCTTCTTCAATGGTCTTGGCGATGCCATTGGGAAAGTATATCAATACATCGTCCCCACAGGCCGTGTCATAGGCCCTTCGCCTGCCTACTCTACGCACTCCAGTGCAGAGGCTGCGCACGCCTATCATGAACCTCTGACCTATCGGCTTGATCCTAATAACAAATGGTTTCCAGATCTGGAGGACCTATACAATAAGGTAAAATACAACCCGAACATTGCCGGCATTCTTATTATCAATCCAGACAACCCCACGGGTATGGTGTATCCGCTGGAGTCATTAAAACGGATTGTTGCCATTGCGAAGGAATTTGATTTGTTCATTGTGGCGGATGAAATTTATATCAACATCACCTACAATGGTGCGAGGGCTTATGCTCTTGCAGAAGTCATTGGAGACGTGCCTGCCATTTCCATGAAAGGAATCTCGAAAGAATTGCCCTGGCCCGGATCGCGGTGTGGATGGATGGAATACTACAACCGCGACAAAGATCCGGAGTTTAATCGCTATTGTCAGGCACTGGATAATGCCAAGATGATTGAAGTTTGCTCGACCAAACTCCCGCAGCTCGCCATACCGAAAATTCTTGGCGACCCCCGGTTTAAAGCCTATCGGGAGGAGACGAATCAAAACATCGGCAAACGCAGCAAGGTGATCACAGATATTTTGAAGGGGATTCCTGCGCTCACATTTAATGAAACCTTCGGCGCTTTTTACAATACCATTATATTCCGTGAAGGAGCATTGAAGAAAGGCCAGACCATGAAGATATCAAACACAAAAATCAGGGCGCTGGTGGAGGGTTGGGTGGAGAAAGACATTCCCCTCGACAAACGATTTGTCTATTATCTTTTGGGAGCCAAAGGTGTTTGTGTGGTTCCCATCTCATCATTTTGTTCTGAGCTCAGTGGCTTTCGGGTAACCCTGCTTGAAGAGGACCATGATACCCTTGTCAGTACATTTACACGGATCAGGGAAGGGGTGGTTGAGTATTTGAACTCTTAATAATGGAAGAGGTCACAATGGACACTAAGAAAGCACAAAGATCACAACGCGAATTATTAACAAAATTACGTAGTGCTCTTCGTGGTCCGTCGTGATCTTAGTGACCTCTTCTTCCGAACTACAATTTGAAATAATCTCACCTCATTACAACGCCTTAATCATCACATTCCTGAACCAGACTTCATGGCCATGGTCTTGCAGGTCGATGTAGCCAGTGGTTGCCATCGCATAGCCTGGATATTCTTTCCACTTACTGGCCGCCACACGCGTCTTCCAATCGTCAGAGCCAATTTCGTAATCAACTACTTTTGCTCCATTGAGCCAATGCTCCACGTGGTTTCCATGGACTACAATCTTTGAAGAGTTCCACGCTCCGATTGGGTTTACTTTTCTATTTTCCCCTGCCTGAACATCATAGTTGCTTGCGGTCTGGTTCACTTCTTTTACTCCACCCGCATAGCCAGCATCATCAATAAGTTGGTATTCAGGTCCTGAGGCATACGGTACCTCAAATTCTTCGGTCACTCTAAACATGACCCCACTGTTGGCACCAGCAGGAATTTTCCAATCGAAGGCCAGCTCAAAGTTTTGATACATGTCTACCGTCATGAGGTCTGAACGCCTCGAAGATGAATCGGAGACAGCCTTGCAATGAAGTATTCCATCCTTCACTTCCCAGGTATCATTTTCTTTACCTT
>JAYVRH010000037.1:0-2663 GCA_043776495.1 Cyclobacteriaceae bacterium | reverse complement strand
GAATACGCTCAGGTGGTTCCGCAACAGCGCGCTCGTGGAGGACATTGGAGGAATTTCATCTTTGCATACGCTCCTCATTGCTGATGCATGTTTTAGCGGTGGAATTTTCAAAACACGATCTGCTTTCAACAATGCCACGCCCGATGTAAGTTATATGCTCAAGACACCGAGCCGTAAGGCCATTACCAGTGGCTCACTCACCACGGTGCCTGATGAGAGTGTTTTCTTGAAATATCTCACAAAAGTCCTGGCTGAGAATGACAAACTGTATTTGTCCAGCGAAGATTTGTTCTACGAAGTAAAGCGTGCCGTCGTTAACAACTCTGATCAACAACCTTTGTACGGTGAAATTGCAAAAGTGGGTGATGAGGGAGGTACTTTCGTTTTCATTCAGCGAAACAAATAGGGCAAGAAAATCTTTGAGAGAGAATGTCAGAACTCAACATGAGTTCTGACATTTTTTTTGCAATTCGACCAGAAGCCATGACGTGATCAAACCATAAAACAGATTTCTTCCCTAGCAACTTCAAAATGATATAAGCCAATAGTAAAAAGCAATCAATTAGCAGCCCTTAAATCGCTTTTCACACTGGCAACTTTCAAGCCTCTCATAACCACTTGAAAAGGAAACCCTTCTCCGGGGAAGACTACAGCGCTTTGAGTGCTTCAATAAGTCCTACAATGGCTGATAGCGTTCCCCACGCTGCGGCCAACCCTCCAATTTGTTTGCAGCTTAAGACATCCCACATAAACTAATAGCTCCAAACACATTACTTCAGTTTCCTCAGCCTTCACTCTCGATGAGTGGGAATTGCATCAGCAATGCAGGTAGATCAATACATTCCCGTTAGTCCGAGTATACTTGGTATGAATAGTTGATCAGGTGGGAAAGCTGGTCGACATTTGCAATGTCGACCGAATCGAAGGACGATTTATTCCGGAGTCTGGATTTGTAATCCGATAATCTACATCGAAACTTGGGCTTCTTAGCAGAATAAAATGATCAGGAAGACCGGATTTTTTTCTCTGGCCCAGCGGTGGTCTCCAGTTTCTTCGGACGCTGAAAAACCCTCCGTCGGTTATACTCATCACCGCTTTCCGCGATTTTGCGCCGGAGTCGTATGACCTGGATGTGGTTGATTATTTGTTAAAACCAATTTCTCTTGAGCGGCTGATGAAATCCGTCAACAAATTTTATGAAAGGCACCTGGCAGCAGGGTTGATGATTCAGCACATATTTTAATAAACATTCGGTTTTTACAACATTTATTAGTCCTTTGCAGCAAGCATTCATATTTATTGCTGATAGGCCGATGAACATGGTATTTTGATTCAACTACGCCGACGCTCCGGTTTTCAGGAGTGTAGTTGATTTTTTTTGGTTACGTACCAATATGTCTTTTCGCCTTAAGGCGTAATCTTCCTGTTATTACTTAATTTTATTTCACATGAACGCTTATCTAAAAAAAGCAGTCTCCATCTTTTCTCTTTTCAAACAAGCGGTTGCCGGTACTGAGCAAAACTTTACCGAAGGCAGCATCAACCGGGCTATTTTTCTTTTGTCCATTCCCATGATTTTGGAAATGGCCATGGAGTCACTGCTCGCGGTCGTTGATATATTCTTCATCAGCATGTTGGGCGACAATAATGCCGTCACGGCCGTGGGGCTTACCGAATCCATTATCGCGATTGTATACTCTATTGCCATGGGTTTGGGAATGGCAGCCACTGCCATGGTGGCAAGAAGAATCGGTGAGAAAGATGGGCCGGGAGCTGCCATCGCAGCAGTCAATGCTTTGTACATCGGTTTCGTGTTGTCTTTGCTGTTCAGCATTGCTGGATTTATTTTTTACGAGGATATCCTTAGGCTCATGGGTGCGTCTCAGGATATCATAGATGTTGGTGCAGGCTATACCCAATGGATGCTGACGGGAAATATTACCATCATGTCACTGTTCATCATCAACGCCATTTTCCGGGGAGCGGGCAATGCGGCCATCGCGATGCAGTCCCTGTGGATCGCCAACATTCTTAATATGATCCTCGACCCGATTTTTATTTTCGGATGGGGTCCAATTCCATCGATGGGAGTGGAAGGCGCCGCCATTGCCACCAATATCGGTAGGGGCGCAGGTGTGTTGTTTCAACTTTACTTTCTCGCCGGCGAAAAAGGGATCATCAAGATCCACAAAGAAAATATTAAGGTCGATGGAGAGATTATTGTGCGCCTCTTGAAAGTCTCCGCAGGAAATATCGGTCAGTTCTTGATTTCCACTGCCAGCTGGCTCTTCCTATCAAGGATCATCGTCAACTTTGGGAGCGCAGCATTTGCCGGCTACCAATTTTCTATCAGAATTATCATGTTCACCATTCTTCCTTCCTGGGGCATGGCGAATGCAGCGGCAACTTTGGTAGGTCAAAACCTTGGGGCCGGCCAGCCTGACCGTGCAGAAAAATCGGTCTGGACGGCGGGCTATTTGAACATGATTTTCTTAGGATTGATCTCCATAATTTTCTTCTTTATTTCCGAACCGATCATGAGCATATTCTCATCGAATCCTGAAGTCGTTCAGTACGGCACACAATGCCTCAGGATCGTTACTTTCGGGTATGTGTTCTACGGGTATGGAATGGTGATTATTCAGGCTTTCAATGGTGCAGGT
>JAYVRH010000036.1:0-2665 GCA_043776495.1 Cyclobacteriaceae bacterium | reverse complement strand
ATGGTCATCTTTATGACCCTATTTTTTAGGAGGATAATCTTTGAGAAGGCGTTTGACTCCTTTCATTACTTTTTCCTCAGAGAAATCAGGATTCTGATCCAGGTATCTGGTGGCGAATGACTCCCATACTATTTTACTATTCTTTTTGTCGGCCATGCCCAATACCAATGTCCCCTCGAGGTAATTCATCACCCTGCTCTCATCGTCAAAGGGTCGGTAGAATGGAGCGTCTTCCGACCGATGGTAAATGATTGTTTGCTGATCTTTTAAAGTGACAGTAAGGCCAATGAGGAGATCTGGATTATTTGTATCCATGGTGAGCCCCTTATTTTTCAATTCGCTTGTGATGAATTTCTGCAAATTTGCCCTTAACAAAGTATCAGATAAATAGCGTGGACCGGAAAAATTAATCTCGCATCCTTCCATCCAGCAGTAAGTTTTGTACTTGCCAAAATCAACCTGATGATCATAGACGTTGTGGACATTTACTGCACAACTCGCAAGCATCGCCGCTACCAGGATGAAAATTGTTCGCCCAATCATTTTCTAAAAATGGTTCTTTAATAAAGATAGCGACTGTTTTGGAATTCTGTCATGACTTAAGCCCATGAATCTAAACGGAAAAGCCTACGCTGGCTTAAGTCCGTGATTACTAATCAAATGGCGGATGGATTTTCGGTATAATTAAAAAATAATCACATACCTACTTCTTCATTAGCATCCTCACAAAATATTCACCGGTAGCGCCGTAAATTTTCACTGCATTCCCATGCTTCATCCAATGATGTGTGTCGTCAACGATAACAAGTGTCTCGATGGGCACTCCTTTTTTCTCCAGTCTTTTCACAAGGTCAGTGCTCTGACTGAATCGAACGTTCCGGTCGTCATCCCCGTGAATAATCAATACCGGTGATGTCCACATCGACACATAGGCAATCGGAGAAGACTCCCATCCTACTTGCACCGCCCTGTCTGCATCTGGCGCCCGCTCAAACTTATCCGGTGCCGCAATGTTGCGTGTCCTTTCAATGGTTCGGTCATGCACACCATGAATGTCCACCCCCACTGCAAAAAGCCTGGAGTCCTTCGCCAGTGCCATCGCGGTAAGGTATCCTCCATATGATCCACCATAAATCCCAATTTTGGCTGGGTCTACCTGAGGCTGTCCGGCAAGCCATTGTCCTGCTGCTTTTATATCAATGTATTCTGATGCCCCTGATGTTCCGGCATTTTCCGGTTGGTGAAACTCAAATCCATACCCGATGCCAAGTCGGTAATTCACGACCAGGACGACGAAACCAAGACTGGTTAGATATTGATTGGCAGCATACGCATTCGAATAGTAATCCGAATAATGCCAGCCCAACAACATCTGCCTTGGTGGACCGCCATGAACATAGATGATTGCCGGCCTTTTCCCCGAGCCACCGACCGGCTCAAACAGTTGTCCATGAATTGTAAAACCATCTGGTGATTTGAATATCACTTGCTTCGGCGTGACGAGGCTTTTTTCAGGGAAGTCCTTTGGAATAAACTCTTGACCTATTAACTTCAAAGTTGACTTGGGATTAAGCGCAAGGACGGCCGGGACAGGCGGGCGTTGTGCAGTAGCACTGAGGCATACCAATGATGTTCCATCGCCTGTCACGACCGGTGTCCACTCAAGGCCCACACCAGGTGTCATTACTTCCATCACTGCTTTGTCAATGGGAACGCGCACCACATGACGGCGATCTATGTCCAATTTGTCCGGACCTGTATTGGCGCTGAACACAAGCCACTTTCCATCTGTGGTGAGCTTGATATGCTCTGCCATAAAGTTACCGGGCGTCAGGAGTAATGGGCTGCCACCTTGTGAAGAGACCGAATAGAGATGGGGCCATCCATCGTGATAGGATAAAAAAGTGATTCTATCAGCAGCTCCCCAGTGAAGATTTGTTTGCCCTTCGGTCGTAGGATAAGATCCAGCCAATGTCGCGGGTGCCTTCCAGAGTGGTGATCCATTGCCAGTTTTTAAATCGGCTGTCCAGATCGACCAGGGCTGATGTCTTCTCACCAAAATAGAATCAGGGCTCCCCCCTGCTCCCGGTGTGCGTATGAACGCAATGCGCGTACCGTCTGGCGACCAACGGGGCGACCCATCACGGCTAAAAGAAGGCGCGATCCATTGGATTGGGGTATCCTCATTTGTGAAAACACCAACGAATGAGTGGTCCGCGCGCGATGAGACAAAAGCAAGATGTGATCCATCGGGTGACCATTCCAAAGAACCCACGGTACCTCGTGTTGTAAAGAGATTCTTTGCTTCAGCTGCCCCGTCAACAGGAACTGTCCATACTTGATTATTCTTGATAAATATCACCACATCGCCTTTTGGTGAGATGACCGGTGCATCGCCTTCTGACAATGACTTTCCCTCACCACCGGCAAAAGGAAAACTCATGATTTTCACTTTTGATGGAGTGGCATTAAAGGTTGGATTCACTGGCAGCTCATCATCCCAATTAGATCCATGATCACCACCGCGTACAAACACGACCCATTGCCCATTTGCAGATATCGACAAGCTGGTGATCTCTTGCCCATCATCCTGGAGGTAATTGGACAACTTGCGAGGTTTGAAATCAGGGCCTTCAGCGACATACACATTTCTTATTCCCTGTTC
>JAYVRH010000035.1:0-2669 GCA_043776495.1 Cyclobacteriaceae bacterium | reverse complement strand
AAATATTCGATCTGGTCGTTGTTTAAGGAAGAGAAGAGAAAAATCCTTGACAAAATCGCCAGCCAGGGTATGGAGGACATTGAAAGTTCCCTCAGGAGGACCTACAACAGAGACTATCCGCTTGTAAATGCATTGTCCAACAATGACATACCCATTCCAGAGGCTTACAAGATGACGTTTGAATACATTCTGAATGCGGATTTTCTAAAGTGCTTCCAACACGATCGCATCCACGTAAAGACACTGGAGCGGATCGTAGGAGAACTGGACCGCTGGAGTTTAAAGATTCAAGACCATGAAAAAGTCGAGCGCATTGCTGGTGAAAGTATTTTTAAAGAACTTCAGCGGGTTGGTGTTGAAAGGGATGATTTGAAACGCATCCAACGCCTCAATCGCCTTTTCCCGATTCTTCAGAAATTCAAACTTGAGCCCAATCTCTACCTCAGTCAGAACTTGTATTTCCAGATGTCGCTGGAGAACAAAGAGCGCAAGCCTCTTGAATTAAAGCCAGAATGGCTGGAACAGTTTTCGATGCTGGGGGATAATTTGGGAGTGAAGGTGGAACAGACAAATCAACTTTGAATTGATTTTCGTTTTCATCTAAGCAACCACCGTCTTCCCCTTCTCCAAATAATCCCACACTAAGCTGCTCGCACCCAAAATTGGGGCTGCCTGATTCTGCATGGCAGAAGGTAATATCTTCACCTTGCCCCTGAAGAGCGGCATCAGATTTTGTTCCATGTGGTAGATCGTGGGCTTGAAGATGAGATCCCCCGCAAGGGCCAGTCCTCCGAACAAGAAGATTGCTTCGGGGTCCGTGTGAACCACCGTGTCCGCCATCTTCATCCCAAGAATCCGACCGGTATATTCAAATGCTTCCTTTGCAACGATGTCACCACGGTTGGCGGCTTCCGAAATCATTTTAGTATTAAGATCTTCAAAACTGATCCCACGCAATTCGCTTGGCTCGAGATGATCGGCAAGAAGTTTGTAGACCGTGCGCTTGATACCCGTTGCTGAGACATACGTCTCCAGGCAGCCACGCTTTCCACAATTGCAATAGCGCCCGGTAGGATTAACAGAGGTATGCCCAACTTCCCCAGCGATACCGTGATGCCCATTGAGCAGAATGCCGCCACAGACGAAACCACTTCCCAAGCCGGTTCCGAGTGTGATGACGACAAAGTCTTTCATGCCTTTGGCGTGCCCATAAATCATCTCTCCAACCGCTGCCGCATTCGCATCATTGGTGAGGATGCAAGGCACTCCAAATTCGTCATGAAACATCTGAGCCAATGGCAATACACCCTTCCACTTCAGGTTGGTAGCTCGTTCAATGGTCCCTTTATAGTAGTTCCCGTTGGCAGCACCGATGCCAATCCCGACGATCCTGCTGTCGCTGGCAAGGGAATGGATGGCCTCACGAAGTGCATCGGCCATCGAGTCAAAGAAGTCATGAAACTCTTCGTAGTCAGTAGTGACTATATTCCCCTGATGGTACACTTTCCCTTCGCGGTCAACGATGCCAAACTTCGTGTTCGTGCCCCCAATGTCGATCCCTACGGTAAGCTCTTTCATTTCTTTCCTACTTTAAATAGACAAAATCTTGGCAAGCCTCAATGATTCCTGATCAATTTCATGGTGTTGTCCATTCATGATCGCGGCGAATTGATTGAATACGATCTTGTTATTAAGGATTCCCACCATAGAATCTTTTTCGCCATTCAGTAATCCTTCTACTGCCGCCACACCCATACGGCTTGCCAACACCCGGTCAAAATAAGTAGGTGCACCTCCTCGCTGAAGATGTCCGAGGATGGTGACTTTTATATCAAAGTAATTTGATCGCGCCGCAACCATCTTTGCCAATTCAGTGGCACCTCCGATCTTCGACCCTTCCGCTACCACCACGAGGTTTGATTTTTTGCTTGTCTCACCTCCCTCATCAAGCAATGTATAAAGTTCATCGAATGAGATATCTTGTTCAGGGATGATGATGGCAGCAGCACCGCCGGCAATGCCACTGTTCAGCGCAATGTATCCTGAATGTCTACCCATTACTTCAATAAAGAAAAGTCGGTTGTGGGAGAGCGCAGTGTCACGAATGCGATCAATTGCTTCTACCGCAGTGTTTGTGGCAGTATCATATCCTATCGTATAATCGGTACCGGCAATGTCGTTGTCAATTGTTCCCGGAACACAGATGGAGGGTATTCCAAACTCTTCATAGAACCGATGAAGGCCAGTGAATGTTCCATCTCCACCAATGGCCACCAGGCCATCAATTCCATTTTTCTTAAGGGACTCATAGGCTTTCTTGCGCCCTTCCTTATTTCTAAAATTTTCGCTTCGGGCAGATTTGAGAATAGTCCCGCCACGCTGAAGAATGTTTCCAACTGAACGTGCGTCGAGTTTCTCAATCTCTCCTTCGATCATCCCCTCATACCCATGGATGATCCCAAAGACTTCCTTCTGATAATAGATGCTTCCTCTGACTACAGCACGAATGGCCGCATTCATCCCGGGGGCATCCCCGCCAGAAGTAAAAACACCGATTTTAGAAATTTTTGTATCTGCCAAAAGCCAACATTAAGGCTTAAAAATAGGATGAGATTAAAGGTTTTTCAAGGACTAACTTTTCAACCGTTTGAAATAGCCAATAAGCCCGT
>JAYVRH010000034.1:0-2673 GCA_043776495.1 Cyclobacteriaceae bacterium | reverse complement strand
CACCGGGCGATTTGAAAATAAACTCAATCGCTCGAAGTATTCCTTCCGTCTCATTTTCAATAATTGCTTTGTCTTCAGCATCTAAATCATGAATCTTAATAGGTAGTATTCTGCTCGCCACATTTCCGTTGCCCAATTTAATGTCTCTTCCAAACTGATCTGCCTTCGCCAGCTTATTAAACGCACAAAACTCATGTTGCCACGCAAATGATTTTGGATCACAATAGGTTTGAGAAAGAATAGGAATGAAGATGAGGCACTTTAATTTTCCTTCCAGGCTTTTGTCCACATTGTGCGTCTCCAGAAGGCCATCGTGAGGATTGACATCGAAGTAAACTGAAACTGGTTCTTTAATGGTGGCAGCTAGTTCTTCCTGTAAAGCTTTAACAAATTCCGTTACCCATCCACTCCTATTGTCGTTGTGACGATAGGAGATGAAGATGTCGTATTCAAAGCCTGGGACAATTGCCATATTACAAACTTACTAATTTGTTGCTTGTCTGTTGTAGCATTGGCGAACGCAGATGGTGATAGCTTATAAAAATGTCATACTCAAAGCCATCTATTAACGAACTCATGCTAAACACAGGTAATCAAAGTGCGATACTATTCTAATCTTGAGGCCAGTCATAATCAATCAATGTCATTATTTTTTTTCGCATTTGGGTATAGCCGGGGTCATTTTGCGGAAACATTCTGGCGTTGAAACGAAGGAGCAACAGCACCAGGCGTGGGTCTTTCTCTTCAAAGGCTTTTTCAAACCATTTATACGCTTCCTGGTATTCACCGGCACTCGTGTATGACAACCCCAGGCTTACTGGTGATTCGTAATCCCCGACGTCACTTCCTTCCTTTATTCTATCATTCATTTCTTTGATCAGCCAATCGTTTTTATCCTCTTTGTAATACCGAACCAATGCTTTATTGTCGGCATGTTCAGCTGCTGAAATTGCCTCATTGCGCTTGCCCTCATACCAGTAGTACCTGGCCAACCGGTTGTAAATTTCCTTTTGAACTTCCAGAGAATTGGAAGCTGATTCAAGTTCCTGCCTGATTGCCCGAATACCTTCTTCAAAGTTCATCATTACCAGTAACCTGTTATAATATGTTCTTGTTGTTGAATTATTAAAGACCCATGGACTAACTTCAAAATACTTTTTATAGATGTTCAACGATTCTTCATATTGTCCCGTCATCTCAAGCATATTGGCCAGCCAACCATATGCATTGTCCTGACTTGGGTTGAGCTCAAGTGCCTTTCTTAACATTTTTTCAGATTCTCTGAAATTGAACGTATTTCGGTGCCATCCGCCCAGAGATGCATAAGCCTCACTTGTAGTTGAACCAAATTGCATTCCCTTGTCAATAAATTTCCTGGCCAGGGGTAAAACAATTTTTGGATCTTCATATCCAAACCCCGATTCATTCAGGTAGCAATCGGCCAGTGAAAAGTAGGCCTTTGCAAATGTAGAATCGATTTGAATAGCTTGTTCAAAATACTTTCTGGCTTCGCGAATCGATGATCGATCTTTACTATCAACCAACTCAAAATATCCTCTCAGATAAAGGTTGTACGCTTGCGGGTCAGTAGTTACGGCTTGGTTTAATTGTTTGGATTCGTCGAGCGAAAGTGTTGCTTTTAATATTGTTGCTATGGAGGTTGCCACTTCGCGCTGAATGGTGAAGATGTCCTTCATAGGCCTGTCGTATGATTCCGCCCATAAATGTTCATCCGTATCGGCCCTAATTAATTGAGCCGTAATTCGAACCTGATCACTCGATCGCTGCACACTTCCCTCCAGAATTACCGCAACGCCCAGTTCATCACCAATCTCTTTCAATGATTTAGGGTTTTTCTTGTACTGCATTACGGAAGTGCGGGAGATAACCCTTATCGATCTGATTTTAGCCAACTGCGTAATAATATCTTCTGTGAGTCCATCACTGAAATATTCCTGGTCGGGGTCGCTGCTCATGTTTGCAAACGGAAGCACAGCAATGGATTTGGCAATATTGCCAGTTGACTTTGAAGCTGAAATAATTTTTGAATAAAGAAAGTAGCCAGCAACGATCAATAGAAGTACAATCGCGCCAGCAAGAATGAATTTGGTTTTTGGTTTGGAGGTGATAGTTGTTGGTTGATAGTTGTTAGTTGTTGGTTTTGTTGATGCTGGATTCTTAATGCTTGAAATTATTTCCTTAACAGCATTGGCTACTTTGTTAACTTGGTTTTTGTAATCTGACTTTACCAGATTTAAGGACCGGTCGTCTGTTGGTTTGAGAGGCCGGTTAACGCCTGGCTCTTTATAAATAAATTCAATCGCCCTTACCACTCCGCCGATTTCACCCTCAATGATCCCTTTATCCTCCCCATCGAGATCATGAATTTTGATTGGAAGAATTCTACTCGCAACATTTCCATTACCCAATTTGATGTCGCGTCCGAACTGATCTTCCTTCGCCAGCTTATTAAAAGTCACAAACTCATGCTGCCACGCAAAGGATTTAGGGTCACAATAGGTTTGAGAAAGAATGGGAATGAAGATGATGCACTTTAATTTTCCTTCCAGGCTTTTGTCCACATTGTGGGTTTCGAGCAGGCCGTCGTGGGGGTTGGTGTCAAAGTAGACAGAGACAGGGTCTTTCAGAGTGGCAGCGAGCTCTTCCTGCAAG
>JAYVRH010000033.1:0-8889 GCA_043776495.1 Cyclobacteriaceae bacterium | reverse complement strand
TAAATTTTATGGTCAAGAATGTAAAGAAGATGGTGAAGCCTTACAACTTGCCGGGGACCATTTCCTTTTCAACAGCCCTTTCGAAAGGAGCGAGCGCGACGTTTAAACCTGTTCCAATAAAAAAAGAAGATACTGCATTTCTTCAATACACGGGTGGCACAACCGGATTATCAAAAGGAGCCGAATTGACGCATGGTAATGTGCTTTCAAACATCTGGCAAGTGATGCCGTTGTTAAAGAATACAGCGAAAGGGCCATTGGTAGAGGGCGACGTAGTCGTAATACCCTTGCCATTATATCACATTTATGCATTGACGACAATCTTTGCTTTCCTCACCAACGGACTCTCCTGTTTGTTGATCACGAACCCAAGAGATTTTCCGGCATTCGTCAAAATTCTAAAAAAACCATTCCATTCGATGATTGGCGTAAACACTTTGTACAACGCCTTGCTTAACCAGCCGAATTTTTCTGACATCAATTTTTCTGAGATGAAAGGTTGCAGTGCAGGAGGCATGGCCCTTCAGGAAATTGTTTATAAGCGTTGGTTTGAAAAGACCGGCATCACCATCAGCGAAGGCTATGGCTTAAGTGAAACATCGCCCGTGCTCACCTACCAGATTGCAGGAAAGGAACGCATGGGAAGCATTGGTATTCCCATTCCGAGCACAGAGATCCAGATGATGGATGATGATGGGAATGTCGTGCCCATCGGACAAGCGGGGGAATTGTGTGCTCGCGGCCCTCAGGTTTTCAAAGGCTATTGGCAAAAAGACAACTCCGCCGTCTTTCATCCGGGGGGTTGGTTCAAGACCGGGGACGTGGCCGTGATGGATGAGGATGGATACCTCCGCATCGTTGATCGCAAGAAGGACATGATTCTTGTTTCGGGCTTTAATGTGTATCCAAATGAAATCGAAGGAGTGGTGGCTACACATCCCAAAGTATTGGAAGTAGCCGCCATTGGCGTGAAAGATCCGCAGTGCGGAGAAGCCGTAAAAATCTGTGTGGTGAAGCGTGATGAATCATTGACAGAAGAAGAGCTGAAAAAATTCTGCAAAGAAAACTTTACCGGTTACAAACAACCCAAGTACATTCAGTTTTTGAAAGAATTGCCAAAAACGAATGTGGGGAAGATATTGAGGAGGGAGCTGAGGGAGGCTGTGTGATGAAGTTTCAAATTTGTTGATTGTCTATTAAATAAAGGCCCAAGAGGGTCAGAGGTTCTCCATCACTGAAATACTTTTCTCCAAACTCGTCCTTCACTATTTGTTGAGAGTATGTTGTTGTTACTGGATCTATTTTCCAAAAAGACGCAAGCCCTCTATGTGCGTGAAATCTTTGAGGTTAAGTGTATAAAATGGAATGTTTTCGGTAATGGCCGTTGCTGCGTTTAAACCATCTGGTACGCTAAGACGATGGCTCAGGCTGTAGGTCTTCATGAGGTCATAAAAGCATTGCCCGGTTTTTTCGCTTATATGAACAATGTTTATTGGAGCAAAACATTTCCAAAATAAACCCAACCGACATTGATCTTTCAAAAAGACAGATGACAACAATCAACCTTATGACCTTAGTAACAAACAGGATCACGCAATCATTAACCTTATTACCTCTTATCAGCGATCCTGATGAAGTATCAACTCTGAAATGAAAACGAAAGAAAAAAACTTAAAGACTTATACCCTGGACCAAATCAAAGATGAAATGATTGGTAAACAATGGACTTCCAATGGCGATGGATATGAGTTTAAGCTGAACCTTTAACTCTTAGGGAAAATGAAGATAAGGAAAAGACAAGGAAAGCTGAATCCTGAATTTCCAACGCCCAATGTAAAATATTGAAGTGGACCCAACTTCGAAATTGGATATTGGGCGTTTAACATTTTACATTCAGACTATTTTTCGGCATTTGTTCCACCCAACTTCTTCTTCAAGTACTCCGCCGTATATCCCTTCCCGCTCTTCACCATCTCCTCTGGCGTGCCTTCAAAAACAAGATGACCGCCTTTCTTTTCGCCACCCTCCGGACCAAGATCAATGATCCAGTCTGCACATTTGATGATTTCCAGATTGTGCTCAATGATAATGACAGTATGCCCCTCGTCCACCAATGCATTGATGGCTTTCAGGAGTTTCGAAATGTCGTGAAAGTGTAGGCCGGTGGTGGGCTCATCGAAAATAAAAAGAATGTGACCATCTGGTGAATTCTTGCCGAGGAACGATGCCAGCTTTACGCGCTGCGCTTCGCCACCACTAAGTGAATTGGAAGACTGACCCAGCTTCACATAACCCAGACCCACATGAAACAGCGGCTGTATTTTTTCAAGTACCTGTTTTTTGTCTTTAAAGAATTCAATTGCTGCCTCCACAGTCATGTCAAGTACATCTGAAATTGTTTTTCCATTGTGCTCAACTTCCAACACCTCCTGCTTGAATCGTTTACCCAGACAGACTTCACACTTCAAAAAAATGTCTGCCATGAACTGCATCTCCACTTTGATCTCGCCTTCGCCTTCGCAGTTTTCACATCGTCCGCCATCCACATTGAATGAAAAGTGTGATGGTTTGTAACCACGCTGTTTCCCCAACGGCTGGTCTGCATACAACTGGCGAATGGCATCGTAGGCTTTCACGTAGCTGATGGGATTTGATCGCGACGACTTTCCGATTGGATTCTGATCGATATACTCCACCTGCGTTATTTTCAAGACGTCCCCGTCCAGTTTATCGTATCGGCCTGGGGTCTCTGCCACAGAGCCGCTCATACGACCTAGAGCGGGATACAGTATCTTTTTCACGAGCGTGGATTTTCCTGAGCCGCTGATTCCGGTAATTACGGTAAGTATGCCCAACGGAAATTTTACTTTCAGATTTTTAAGGTTGTTTTCACGAGCGCCACTCACTGTAACGGCATCCTTCCATTTTCTTCGTTTAAGCGGGATATCTATCTTTTCCTTACCGCTCAGATAGTCAGCGGTATGGGTAGCGGTGTTTTGATCGATGGCGGTGATAGGACCCTGGAACACGAGCAAGCCACCATGGGTGCCGGCATCAGGACCGATATCAATAATTTCATCAGCAGCACGCATGATTTCTTCTTCATGCTCAACCACGATGACGGTGTTGCCAAGGTCGCGGAGTGTTTTTAAAACTTCAACCATCCTCGCGGTGTCCTTGGGATGCAAACCAATGCTGGGTTCATCAAGAATGTACATCGACCCCACCAGGGCGCTTCCCAATGAGGTAGCCAGCTTGATTCGCTGAAACTCCCCACCCGATAAGGTATTTGTAAGCCGGTTGAGTGTGAGATACCCTAACCCCACTTTTATTAAATACTCAAGTCTGTATTTTATTTCTGTGAGAATGCGATCAGCAACTTTCTGATCATAGGAATGGATCTTAAGGTCCTGAAATAAAATGATTGCCTCTTCGATCGGCAAAAGGACGATGTCGGTAATGGAAGTGCCGGCTATCTTTACATAGGAAGCATCTTTGCGCAAACGTGTACCCCTGCAATCAGGACAGGTGGTACGTCCACGATAACGAGAAAGTAAAACACGGTATTGAATTTTGTAGGTCTTGGTTTCGAGATACTTGAAAAACTTGTGGATACCATCAATCTCCTTGTTTCCATTCCACAACAAGTCTCTCTCTTCCTGTGTCAATTCATTGTAAGCCCGGTGTATGGGGAAATCATATTTTACCCCCAATTTTTGCCAGGGCTTTTGCCATTCACTCATCGTCTCTGTGCGCCAGGGAGCAACGGCCCCTTCAAACAGTGATAAGCTCTTATCTGGAATGACAAGATCCTCATCGATGCCCAGTACTTTTCCAAACCCTTCGCACGTACGGCAAGCCCCAAAGGGATTGTTGAAACTAAAAAAATTGACGGATGGTTCTGTGAAAGTGATCCCGTCGAGTTCAAACCTGTCGGAGAAATGAAGTTTGTCTTTACCTTCGATGTACACATGGCAATCGCCATGACCTTCAAAGAAGGCTGTTTGCACAGAGTCCGAGAGCCGGAAGGTGAGATCTTCATCTGCGGCGTTGACAGTAGCACGGTCGATGAGGATTTCAACCGCACCCTTCACTTCGGAAGAGGAGCGTTTTTTCGTCTGCTTCACTTTTTCTCCCTTCACTTTTGAAACAACGGCAGACTTTTCAGTCCAGTCCCCTTTTGAAACAAGCGCAATCGTAGAGGTAGAAAACTCCTCTATAAACTTTACTTCACCATTGATTAGAATTCTTGCAAAACCTTTGCTTAACAATAAATTTAGTTCGTCTTCAAGTCGCCGTCCTTTTTCAATTTTCAGAGGACAAGCAACCATGATGCGGGTACCTTCACTTTGTTTGTTGATTACATCCACCACTTCTGTTACGGTGTCGCGCTTTACTTCTAAGCCACTGATGGGGGAGTAGGTCTTGCCAATACGTGCGAAAAGGAGTTTCAGATAGTCATATATTTCTGTGGTGGTGCCGACGGTCGATCTGGGATTGCGTGTATTTACCCTTTGTTCAATAGCGATCGCGGGGGATACGCCCCGGATGTAATCAACATCGGGTTTCTCCATGCGTCCAAGAAATTGGCGTGCGTAGGAGCTTAGGCTTTCAACGTACATACGTTGGCCTTCAGCGAATAATGTATCAAATGCAAGAGAGGATTTCCCTGATCCAGACAGTCCGGTCACTACGACCAGCTTGTTACGAGGAATTGCGACACTTAGATTTTTGAGGTTATTTACCCGCGCCCGCTTAATGATAATGAACTGCTTTGGGTCGAGATCGTCCAGGTATGCGTCATTCGGATGGGGAGGTACATTCATTAACAAAGTTTCGAAGTTACGATTATCCAGTTGCAGAGAGAACGATCGCTGCGGTACCATTATTTAATAAAAAACACCACCCAGGAAGATGGTGTACAAACGCAAAGTGCTTTTTTAGAGTCTAGCTGTCAAAGTCCGGTTCGTAGCTGGGGTCTTTAGGTGAACCCTCTGCATCCGCATCTTCATCGAAGTCTCCGCCATCAAAATCATCATTTGAGCCAAAATCATCTTCCTCGCCCTTCTCTGCGGGGGCAAACTCTTCATTCTTTGGCTTGGATTCTACGTCGTAGCCTCCATCGCTATTTTTAGTCGCGGGTATTTTCACGAGGTATGTGGCCCCTACCGTTTCAAGCGGGAATACAAAGATTGGCTCTTTCTTCGCATTATTGATTCGGGTAATGCTGTTCTCATACCCCAAGGGGTATTGTGTTCTCAGCAACTCCTTTAATTCCTCTGATAAACTATCGAGGCTTTTGATCACTTTCTTTTTGCTAACTGGCATGGGGGTGAGTACGTCCTAAAAAATTTTGGGCAAATAGGAAAAGAAAATCCATAGGAGACAAGATTTTTCTATAAATTTTTTGGGCCTTCGACGAATCTTTATACCTTTTCGGTCTAAAACAATAATAACCAACCCGCACACTATCGAAATAGAGCTCTACGTTACCTAACCGTGAGACAGAATGATAGACAGCAGATCCAGCGACAGCCAATTGGTTTCGCTTTATCAACAAGGTAACGAGGAGGCTTTTACAGTGCTTCTATATCGTCACAAATCGCGCATATACACGGCCATTTACCTGATCGTAAAAGACCGTTACAAGGCAGAGGATCTGCTCCAGGAGACCTTTATAAAGGCCGTCAACACCATAAAAGGAGGGCGCTATAACGAAGAAGGCAAATTCCTGCCTTGGCTGAGCCGTATTGCCCACAATCTGGCAATTGATTCCTTCAGGAGAAGCCGCAGGTACCCTGAGATCGTCCTGGAGGATGGAAGTCGGGTTTTTAACTCCATGGAGTTTTCAGAAGATTCGGCTGAGACGCAGCAAATCGCCCAGGAAACGCAGGGAAGGTTGCGGGACTTTATCAAGGAATTACCTGCCGAGCAGAAGCAGGTCTTGATCATGCGCCACTACATGGACATGAGTTTTCACGAAATTGCGGAACAGACCGGTGTAAGCATCAATACTGCTTTAGGCAGGATGCGCTATGCACTCATCAATTTGAGGAAGAAAATGACCAAAACCCAATACGCCTATGACCAAAACGTTTACCCAAAACGACCTGATCAGGTTTATTTACCACGAGACTACCGAAGAGGAAGCTCAGGAGATTAGCCGGGTACTTTCCTTTGACATGGAGTTACAACTGCATTACAGGGAATTGTTGCTTGTAAAACACAACCTGGACAAAACTCAACTCGAGCCCTCTGCGATGGCGGTAGCCAACATACTCCAGTATGCCCACGGCCTCGAAGTAAAACAGTAGTCATCCTGTCTTGTATATTCTACAACTGAGTAGGCAAAACTGCCTGCCTGGTTGTAGTTTTTTTTCGCGCCGCCCTCCTCAACTATCTTTGAAGCATGACCTCATTGGAATCATTTCTTCAGATCATGCTTTGGTTGCATATTGCCGGGGGTGCGTTAGCGCTTATGGCCGGCATTGGAGCCATGCTGACAAAAAAAGGCAGCCCTACTCATAGAAATTTTGGAAGAGTATATTTCTGGTCTATGTCGGTTGTCTTCGTCGGAGCGCTTTCACTGGCCATAGGTCATAACAAGGATTTTTTGCTCATGGTTTCCTTCTTTAGTTATTATATGACGGTGAGAGGTTACAGAATCCTTTACCTCAAAAAATTAAGCTCAGGTCAAAAACCAGTCTCTTTAGATTGGATGATTATAATTATCTCAGGTTCTTTTATTCTATACTTGCTTTTTTGGGGAGGGTATGAATTTTACCTGGGCGAGGGCATGGGCATTGTGGGCATTGCCTTTGGCTCCATCGGAACGTCTTTCCTTGTTCAGGATTTAAAAAACTTCGTTAGGCCACCGAAAGAAAAAATGCACTGGTGGTATGGTCATATCGCAAGCATGGGAGGCAGCTACATATCTGCGGTTACTGCGTTTATCGTCGTCAACATACAGATCGGGCAGTTCAATTGGATACTTTGGATATTGCCTGCTGCGATTGGGGGATCGCTTATTGGAAGGAGCATACTTTATTATAAGGCACAACATGCTATGAAAGGAGACTCCTAAATAATAGTTAGGTTAATGAGAACGATAGATTTCCCAATCAATGACTTCCTCACTTCCTACAATCTGCTTGGTCATTACAATAATTTCCCAATTTGTATACCGCTCAAATGTGTCACGGAGTTCGAGTGTATTTTGTATCCAAAATTCAATGGGGAGATCCTAACAGGGGAATAGACTTCTCTCACTGTATCTTTCAGTATCAATAAGTTTTTTGGAACCTTTTGGTGTCCATTTTCTTTATCAGGGAATCATGGTGTTATCTCGACGAATATTTTTTGAGTACTGAGCACAAATTCCATCTAACTCGTCATCCGCCATATAGCCAAGGTCAATTTAATAGCAACAGATTACACAGATTTTCATAAATGAATTTATCAGTGGTAATCTGTGCAATCTGTGGCAAATTAAAGATTCAAAATTCAGCCTTGGCTCAAGATAGAAATCTGGTTTTAGCTCCCAGCTCTTAGAATCTGCGTTTTCGTGTTACAGGCTTATTTTGTCTTCAATGCACCTTTTATCGCAAATGCTTTGGGAGAATCCTTAGACTGATGCCCTCAAAAAGTAGTTCCATCAGGATTGCCAATAATGCAGCAGGGATGGCACCTTGTAATATCAACTTTGAATCATTCAAGGCAAGTCCGGCTACGATAAACTCGCCAAGGCCACCCGCTCCAATAAACGCAGCCAGCGTTGCTGTACCAACGTTAATGATCGATGCCGTTCTTACGCCGCTGAGAATAACCGGACTCGCCAGAGGAAATTCTACCCATCGTAATTGTTGACTCCTGCTCATCCCCATTCCTTCCGAAACGTTCTTAAGAATTGGATCAACAGATTGGAGGCCCGTAGTAGTATTGCGGAGGATTGGAAGCAATGCATACAGGAATAGAGCCACCAGCGCCGGAACAAACCCAATACCCAGCAAAGGAATCATCATTGCAAGTAACGCAATGGAAGGAATGGTTTGAAGAAGACCTGTAAGGTAGAGGATCGGCCTTGAGGCTGCGGGGTGCCAATACAACAGGATGCCCAAGGGCACTGCAACGAGAATTGCGACAAGCAATGCAATGAAGGTGAGCAATAAGTGGGTACCTGTTTTTGAAAGGATCTCCTTCCAAATTGATGATGAATAATTTTTCTTGGGAATGAGTTGATGACCCACCAGGAATGCGTTGGCCACGATTGAGAAAGATTTCTTCTCGATTAGTACCGATGCATTCATTTGTTGCATGTCTTCTTCTTTCAGCAGCCCATCGAGGGTTTCAAGTATGCGCTTCACACTGGAGTTGAGATTTTTTGAATAAAGCGCTACTGCATCATAGCGTGGAAAGAAACCAAGATCATCCTGGAGAACAGTAAGGTGATCTATGGAGATTTCACCATCGGTGGTATAGGCGTCGGTTACTTCAATTTTTTTTGAACGGAGCGCTTCATATGCCAGACCATGTTCAAGTCCAACCGGTCGCAAGGTTAGACCATAGTGCCTTGACAGCGCCTCCCATCCATCCTGTCGTTTTAGATATTCATAGCTGAGACCAAGCACCAATCCAGGATGTTTTTGCAGATCGGATATTTTACCAATGGACAATTGGCCAGCCGTAGATTCAAGCATCACCAATCCATAAGAATTGCTGAACCCAAAAGGACTTGAGATCTCCATCTCAAATGATTCCCTGAGCAACTGCTCCATCTGTTCCTGTGAAATATTTTTATCTGACTTAAGGATTTCTGAAGTAATGGTTCCAGTATATTCAGGATAAACATCGATGGCGCCGGTGCGCAGAGCTTCAAAACTGACAAGCGTT
>JAYVRH010000032.1:0-8896 GCA_043776495.1 Cyclobacteriaceae bacterium | reverse complement strand
GCAGCAGGGTGGAGACGATGGTACGCTTTATCTTTTTGTCTTCCGGATCGGCTTGATTATATTCTTTGCTTGCACCCAGCAGTGACTCTGCCATGTTGTCGATCGGGCTTGCACCCGGGCGGGTGACAATCACCTCCCAGTTTGGGCTGGAATCCGTGAGGAAACCGCCATACAGAATGGGCAATACACCGCAATAAATGAACGATGATTTACCACTTCCTGATGGGCCGATGACACCTACAAACCGACTTTTCGACAGTTTGAGAAGCACTTCATCGCTTTGACCTTCTCTTCCGAAGAACAGGTGGCTTTCTTCGATCTTGAATGGGCGCAATCCGGGGAACGGATTGTCAATGCCTACTTGTTGTTGCGGTGCGCCGCTTGGATCGTCTATTGGTTGGCTCATAGACCTTGGGGTTTAAATTCTTGTAAGAACATTTTCACTGATTCGACCGATTTATTGCTATCACCACTTATCAGGGTGACGTTTTGGTTCTTGTAATTGTCCAGGCTTGATTCACTTACGATTGCTTTTCCGCGAATCGGCTTGCTACGACCGAAGCCTGGGGCCTTCAATAGGTCAAGTACTTTCATGCGCACCCATTGGTCATTGACTTTCCCTTTATAGATAATTGCGCCATCAAAGTTGCGCAGGTTCTCGATATGCTGCTTCCTTACCTCCATGAGTTCTCCTTCGAAGGCTGGGAACACAACCTTGAAACCTGACTTCTGAATAATATCGACCAGAGGGAGTACCCGTTCATGGTCAACTTTATCATGCATGAGATATATTGTTTTGCCTCCCGTGTTTTGCTCAGGGCTTTTGTTTGCCGCTGTAAGAAGTTCATCACGCATGATATTCTTAAAGTCCTCCAGTGCGTTCTGAAGTATTTCAGCACCTTCCTGCGCCTCAATGTCGCGTCTGAGCGAATCAATGAAAGTTTTTTGTTTGTCGCTGGCATTTCTAAGATTAGGAGCAATCCAAATCAGCCTTGAAAAATCTTCTTTGCGGGAGCGTTTGATTACTGCATGTTCTGCTGCAAGTTTATTCTGGATATCAACACTTGACCGATCAAAACCTTCTGGGATTTCACCATAGGCACTTCCAATTAAGTGAATGGACAGGCTGCATTCTTCAAGATCTTTGCGCACGATTCTTTCCAGTTCCTCACCACGGGTTGGCAAAAGTTGGCTTGGAAGTACCACATAACCGTGACGTTGCAGTTCGCGTCTGATGATGTTTCGTTGAATGGATAGATCATGGGCAGTCTCTGCCAGAAAAATCGTTCTGCGTTTAAATAAATTCTTTACTTCAGTCTTCGATTGTCCTTTCAAAATAATCAGCGCTTCGTGAATATCATACACGAGGTCAATCATTTTCATCCAATACTGTTTTTCCGCATCCTGGCTAAAGAAGTCAGTATATTCTTTCATCATGCCTGTTTCATTATCCAATTGAAACATGTCATAGCTTAGTAATTCTCGAAGACGCGGAGGCTGTTCCTGGGTTGAGAGCGGGGCCTTCAGTACTTTGAATACGCGTTCTATTTTTGAAGTGCTGGTAGCTTTATAATAAGATTCGACTGTATCGAGGCATCGGCCGGATTGAGAAAACTCTTTTGAAACGATTGTGACCATGACTGCTGCATTGTCGAGGCTGGAAGCGGTGAAATCATCATATTCGGATTTCAAAACAATATTTGTTTTCTCGCCCAACACCTGATAGAGCATCAGGTCAAGAAATTTTTTGAACTGGGTGACCCAACCGATTTCATTTTTCTTGCCGGCTTCATTGTCCTTTTCGGCAAAAGTGATCAGTACATCAATATCGTACGCCATAGTTCTTTTCTTTTAATAAAGAATTTATACTTCTACTTTTTTACTGCTTTTTGTGGTCACATTTCTGACGAGTCCCTGTACCAATTCGTAGTGCTTGGCCATGATGAAATAAAAATCTTGCAGGTTTATTCTGAATACGACTGATCTCTCCTTAGACTCAACTTCAGTAATTTGTATCGGAGGTCCTTCCTGAAAGAGATCGCCAAACACATCTCCTTTTTTCATGGTGCCCACTTCCTTTTCACCTTCCCGCAGTTTTATTTCACCATGTGCAACAATGAGGATTGGCCGGTTCTCATCAGGATTATTGAAGATTATTTTGTCACGGGCCTTCAGGTCTATAGGAATGATCCTGTCTGCTAGGTCGCTCAGGATCGCTCCAGGAATCCCCTGGAAGGCAGGAAGTGTCTTGATGAACATGACCATCTCAATGCCAAGATAGAATCCATCTTCAAGGCCGTCGAGCAATTGATTGCTTTCGATGGCTGAGTCGAGGAACTTCTTGTCGCGTTGGGGGAGGCGATCAGAAACAATTTTATATTGTGCCTTGTCTTTGTTGTAGATGACCCAGGCAGCAGTTTCCTGGAGCAGTCGATCCGGATTGAACATCTGCCCAATTAACCCACGGCTCACCCTGAATTCAGGAATAAAAGCAGAACAATAAACTGCACACATTTTTGTCCACCGATTATTCAGGTTAAAGTCCCTGTTTAGCACATAGTTAACAACCTGAACCGGTGTGTAGTCCTCGCGGGGAAAGTAGGTCTGAAGGCGGCTCATTTTTTCTTTCACCTTGTCGTCGTCATAAATGGGAAAGAGCTTGGGCTTCAAATCCTGGTCGACAAAAAGATCCAAGAGCTCAAGTGCATAAGCAATTCCATCTGTGGTTCCTGTTTCCACATTTTCGCGCACCAGTTGCACAGATTCGGGGTCATATAATATTGACAAAAGCAATGAGATCTGGTCATAGTTATCGCGGAGCTCTTCTTTGAGGGCTTCTTTCAAGAGTGCGAAGTGCTCTTTCTCTGGTAATTCTTCCTGAGAGCAAAGGTTCCAGAGCGTCTTACCAATTTCAGTATCCAGAAGATCCATGACCTGCCTTCGCTCGCGGCCTTTTGCACTATAGTTAGTGTAGCGCAGGGAATAGAAGATCTGTTTTACAATTCGTTTATCGGGAAAGTCAGATTTTTTCCACAACAGTTGCCATGCCTCTTCACCGCCGATGTGTCCCATAATCTGCACGACTTTTAGCATTACCTGATCGGTTTGTGCTGATTTATAGAATGCCGTATCCAGCACCTGAAGCACGGCGGTGCCTGCTTCTTTCAAGGCAGCAGTAACCTGATTGCTATACAGAGGTGATGAAAGCATGTCGATCATCACAGGCCATGTTTCAGGACGTTTTATCTTTCTCGCTGTGAGGATCGCTTCATTGCGTACTTTAGGATCTGCATCACGTAATAGCTCAAGCAGGATAAAAATGGTACGCTGACTCACCAATTTTCTAAGCAGTTTTGCTGCAAGCTGTCTGTCGGATTGCTTTACTGACTTGCCGAGTTTCATCAGCTTTTCTGCAGAGATGGAAAGTAGGTCGCTGTCTTCTGAAGCCCCCGCAGCCTGACGGGCAAGTCCCTGCAATTCACTTTCACTTTGCTGGTTATCTAATCCAAGCTCCTTTATTTTCTCCTGGGCGAATTGCTTGACCTTCCGTAGATCACTTTCGGCGAGCTTTAGGATGGAGGTTTCGAAAAGGGCTGGCTCCAGTTTCTCCATGAGTTTCAAGCCGTATATTACTTTTCCTTCTGCTGTGCTTTTCAATTCTTTTTCCAACACGCTGTTCAAGGTGAACTCACGCACCACGTGCCCCTCGACAGAAGCCCGGTTTCGCTGAAGCGAACTCTGGAGTGTATCTCGATAACCATGGTACATTTTGTTAATAATAAAATACCAGACCAGCAGCAAGGGCACTGTGAACAGCGTGATGGACAACAGATTAAATATCTTAAACTGGTTAATCAATACGATTAATCCCCCTGCAATGATGCTAGCCAGCGCCGTGACGATACCTTCTATTTTTGTCTGAGCATCAAGCTTGATTGATTTATCTATTGGGACATAATAAAATTTGAAGACGGGCGTGTCCAGGGCATCACGCAATAAGTTAATTACCAGTTTGCTCATCGCAACTGCAATAAAGAAGAAGACAATTGTTTCTGCACCGGCCGAGACATCATGGCCAAAGAAAAATCCTAAAGCCAATGCGGCTGAAGTGAATATCAGCACGAGCACTGGATTGAGGATAAGGGAAATCTTTAGTCCATAATTTTCCTGAATTTTATCAGCTGCGAATGTTCCGAACAAGAATCCTAGGATCACCACCGTTGCTTCAAAAAAGCTGAGAAAGTAAGGAAGCTGATCATTGTCAAAGACCGTGGTAGTTAGGTTATAGAAGGAGTAGTCAATGAACCGCAGCGCCATAAAAGAGACCACCACAAACGCTGAAAGCAAAAAGATGTATTTAAAACTGAAGAATTTCCAAATGGTGAGCTTCTTGTTTTCCTTTTCGTTGAAAACCCCGGCGGAAGTTGCCTTTGAGAAATAGGTGCCTGATAGGATGATGAACAAGACCAGAAATACCAGGAGACTCACAAGCCCTATTGTAAAAAGGTATTCAAGCGAAATGCCTAAGCCCAGCATGATCGGTATGGTGAAGAAGGCCAGTATTTGTGCGATGTCCATGCCGCCATCCACGCTGCCAATGACTCTTTTTGCCTGACGTAAATTAAAGAGTCGATTAAAAGATCCCCAAAAAACCAATTGGCAAACAAAAGTGAAGGGTATTACAAGAGTAAATCCCAAGTAATAGAGTTGTCTTATATCGATTCCCGGAATTAACCCATTGGCAATCAATTCAGGTCCGAACTCAAGAAAAGCTGTGCCGCCAATTATCAAAAGCAGAAAGAGGATAGCAAGCGGTCGAAAAGGGATTCTACCCACTAATAAATTGAAAAGACCAGACACCATGAAACCGAACCCTCCGCCAATAACCAATGCTATGGGAAGGTCAGTTTTTTCACTAATCGAAGCATCACTCAGGAAGAGGGTTTGTGCGGCAACGGCGACCGTGGCCAAAAACAACCCCATAAAAAAGCTGATCGTCAGAAGTAGGGCTACGGGTCCGGTTTCTTCCGGCTCAACGCCTAAAAATTTGGTAAGCCGTTCACGCATGGATATAGTGATTGAAGTTTAACACGGACAATATCTAACAATTCGTCGGAAAATCCAATTAACCCCCTTATTTCAGGGAGTAATATTTAACATCTGGATAATAATGAGTTAGACATTTATTGGAAATATTACTTGAGCCAATTGTCGTTGATTCTAGGCCCGGGTGGAGTCATCTTTATTTCATGTAAAGAACGGATTGGTCGCCAAAAAAATCAGATAATCAAAGGGTTAGCCGGAAGCAGCAGGGAGCTGTCGCCGTAGCTCAGAAAGCGATAGTGATGGTCGAGGGCCGTTGAATAAATTTTCTTCCAATCGTGGCCCACAAAGGCTGCTATTAACATCATCAAGGTTGAGCCTGGTTGGTGGAAATTTGTAATCAGGCCCTGGCAAACTCTAAAGCGATAGCCTGGGAAAATGTAGATCGAGGTGTGACCCACCGCCTCTTCTATGCCCAGCCTGTCCAATGAATTCAAAACAGATGTGATGGCCTCTTCCATGGATGGCAGGTTGTCGCCGAATTGATATGGTAATAGTTTATCGATCACGAAAGGTCTGTCATGGTCTTTCAGCAACAGTGCTCCATACCAGTAGATGCTTTCCAGGGTTCTCAATGCCGTCGTGCCAACGGCAACCCTTTTTTTTCCTGGGAGCAATAGATTTTCCAGATTCCTCCGGTGTATGATGATCTGCTCCTCATGCATGGTATGCTCTACAGCGTTTTCTGTCTTTACCGGAAGGAAGGTTCCGGCACTGACATGGAGTGTTATGAAATCGGTTATGATTTTTCTTGATCTGATCCTTTCAAAAACGCTTTCCGTAAAATGAAGTCCTGCGGTTGGGGCAGCCACGGCCCCTTCGGTACGGGAATAAACAGTTTGATATCGCTCCCGGTCAGAAGTCTCCGCCTTTCTCTTAATATAGGGTGGGAGTGGTACTGCTCCCATTTTTTGAAGCAGTTCTGCAAAAGTGAGGTCAGAAGGTGTCCAGCTAAATTCTATTTCGCCAGTTTGCCTGTCAACGATCCTTGCTGAAAGAATCACGTTGCCAGCTGATTTTTGAATGATAAGGCCCTCTGTCCATCTTTTCAGATTACCCACTACACACTTCCAGGTTGTTTTTTCGGTAGTAGCCATTGCCACTGACAAAAGAGTAGAAGGAAGGATGGGCTGAAGCAAAAACACTTCTATCGCAGCGCCAGTATTTTTTTGAAATAAGAATCGAGCTGGAATGACTTTAGTATCATTAAAGAACAATACCGAGTTATCAGGCAGAAGATCAGGTAATTCGGAGAATTCATGATGATGAATTTTCCCGCTGGAATAAACCAGCAGTCTGGCTTTGTCCCTCTCAGGAAGTGGATAAGCGGCAATTCTTTCATTGGGTAGGGAATAGAAGTAGTCTTGGATATTGATTGGGGGCAGTTCCATGGGTATGCCAAAATTAGAAGGTCAATTGTATTTGCCGAACATCAGAAGCATATTCGTATTATATATGGCATTGCAAGCATCCTTTTTTAAGAAAACGTTTAATTTTTCTTTCAAGGCACGGACGTCACGAGGCTCAATGATTCAAAAGGACTCCTGGTACTTCAAAGTCTGGGATACGAAAAGTCCGGAGGTATTCGGGATGGGTGAGGCCGGCCCATTACCTGGGTTGAGTCCCGAGAAACCGGAGGATGTAGACCGGCAGTTTGGGGAAGTGATCCAACTGATTTCTAAGGGCCTCACGGTGAATTCCCTTGGGTCCCTGCTGGATATCCATGAGTTTTTCAAATCCGGCAGGTTATCGTCCTCGGTTATTTTCGCTATTGAAACGGCCTTTCTTGACCTTAAAAATGGTGGAGCCAGAGTGATTTTTGATAACCGGTTTTTGAAAGGGGAACCGATTCCTATAAATGGCTTGGTATGGATGGGTGGCCTGGATGAGATGCTTCAACAGGTCAATATTAAATTATACGATGGGCATTCCTGCATCAAGGTAAAAATTGGGGGGATGAACTTCGAAAAGGAGTTGGACATCCTTCAATTTATCAGAAGGAAGTATTTCAGGGATACCGTGTCCCTCAGGCTCGACGCCAATGGCTCATTTAAGGACGAGGATGCTCTTTATAAGCTTATGGATTGTTCCAGGTACGATGTTCACTCTATTGAGCAACCTGTTAAAGTTGGATCCCCGGTAATGCCTGAATTATGTAAGAAATCGCCTATTCCAATCGCTCTGGATGAAGAATTGATAGGAGTTAAAGACAAGGCTAAAAAAATTGAATTGCTTGATAGGATCGCGCCTCAGTTCATTATCCTTAAGCCAATGCTGCATGGGGGTATTTTGGGAAGCGAGGAATGGATAGGGCTCGCCAATGACCGAAAAATTGGCTGGTGGATGACATCGGCCTTGGAAAGCAACATTGGGCTGAATGCGATCGCTCAGTTTGCTGCCAATTACCCCATCACCATGCACCAGGGGCTGGGCACTGGTTCGATTTATGAGGATAATGTACCCTCCCCCCTCGAAGTAAAAAGAGGCTCATTGACCTATAATTCCCAAGAAAATTGGGATTTGTCCGGACTATACTAAAAATATTAGTTTATTTTCTTGCATCCATCAAATAATCATGCTTCATTTGGCTAAATTATTTAGTTATGAAGCTCAAGCTTTCAAGCAAGAAACTATCGTCAGGCCGGTTTCAAGTAAATTTTTCAGCCGAAGGTTTTGAACAGCCTTGTTACGGATATTTGTTAGCAGATCCGCACTCAACCGTCACAGACGTTGTCGATAAGATCTCGAGACATGTACGTGCCATGCAGACCAAAGACTCCTATTTTCAAAGGAATCTTTACTCACTGCATTCACGCAATGTTCATTCAGGCCGGATTCTTTTATTTAACAAATAGTAATTGGTCATAGTTAGATTGGTCTTAATTATCCAGAGTCAATATGGTAAAGCTCAATGAAAACATCCGCTACTTGCGCAAGCAATTAGGTCTTACCCAAGATCAGTTTGCCCAGCAACTTGATATCAAGAGGTCGTTGGTGGGGGCTTATGAAGAAGGGAGGGCTGAGCCGCGGCTTGAGCTCTTGCAAAAGATGGCGTCTATCGCATCGCTGTCCGTGGACATGCTCATCGGTAGGGACATTAGTCAACTGAAGGAATATGAAAAGAAATCCCTTAGAAGTAAGGAGGTTTTGGTAATCACTGTTGATGACCACAACAGGGACAATATTGAACTTGTTCCGCATAAGGCTGCTGCGGGTTATCTGAATGGATATGCGGATCCTGAATATATTCGGGAACTCCCTCGATTCAAACTTCCCATACTCACGCAAGGCACTTATCGTGCATTTGAGATTACGGGAGATTCAATGTTGCCGATTTTACCAGGAACCATTGTCATCGGGGAATGGGTAGAAAACTTTCAGGATTTAAAGAATGGTAAACCCTATGTGTTGGTCACACAGCGCGAAGGAATTGTTTACAAGCGGGTTTTCAATTATCTGCAGGAAAACGGAAAACTTTTTTTGGTCTCCGACAACCGACAGTACGCACCCTATCAAATCGATGCAGCCGAAGTCATTGAAGCCTGGGGCGCGAAAGCCTACATCAGTCTTCAATTCCCGGATGCAAATACAAAGAATGAAATGTCCATTGAACAATTGTCGGGAGTTGTCATGGAGTTGCAGCAGGAGTTGCAATCTTTAAAGGCGGAAAAACCCTTAAAAAAATCTTAGGATCTCTTCCTTAACGAAATCTTCTTAGCGGAGAACTTCCCTGCCTCACTTTGATCGGAGGGGCGGGGATTTTATTTTATGATTAATCCTACGCTGTCGTGGT
>JAYVRH010000031.1:0-8930 GCA_043776495.1 Cyclobacteriaceae bacterium | reverse complement strand
GTTCCATTAATTCGGATCGTCTGACGACTTTCTTGTACCATTGCAACCGCAGGAGGTCCTTTTCATTTTCTGTTAGACTCCACCGAATGTCAGACCTTCTCAATCGGGATAAGACGGAGTTAAGGCAGACGGCGGCACTGACCGATATATTTAGGCTTTCGGTAAAACCCACCATGGGTATTTTAACTTTTAAATCAGCATGCGCCATCGAATATGGCGAAGAGCCATTGAGTTCGTTTCCCATCACAAAGGCTAACGGTTTATCCAACGGCACATCTTCAACGGAAATACCATCAGGAGCTGGATCGGTCACAGCAATCTGATAACCTTGTTGCTTTAGATGACTCAGGCAGTCTTCGATATTAGCTGCCTTAGGTTTATTATAACGGATGATGTCCAGCCACTTGTCAGAACCTTTGAGGACCTTCTTGTTTGTGGACCACTCGCTTTTCGTTTCAACAATGTGAACATTCTGCACACCGAGGCACTCGCATGTCCTTAATACAGCGCTTGCATTTTGTGATTGATAAATGTCTTCCAATGCCACCGTGACATATCGTGTGCGATGTTCCAACACACGCTCTATGAATTCCTTCTTGTGCTCTGAAACAAACTGGCTAAAGTGCTCAGTTAATAGAAGATTCTTATCTTGATGAGACATAGAGGTTTCCAATTAGTTATTTGAAAAAGTCAAGGTAAAGCAAAGGTAAGAGCCCGCTGAACTAAGGTTGTTAAGGCAAGAATTAAGAATTTGATCTTGATTGCTTTAATTACAAAAAAATGTAAATTGCAATCAATTGTAAAAAGGCCTAATAACAACCCAAATTCAATTGATTTGAAGTCGACACTATACCGAGCCTTGCTTTTTCTGTTTTTTGCGATCGCAGGTTCTAACATGACCTCATGTACTAAGGATTCGGATTCCCTCTCAAATGAGGACAGCCAAACCTCGCATAACGAATCCACCCAGGAATCCATTATTGATGAGTTGGATGATATGGCTACTTCCATTCTAAACAATAGTTCCATGTCGGGTTCCGCTGGAGGCCGACTGATAAGCGTAGATGACAGATTCGGCTGTGACAATACGACTATAGAATTTTCTAGTGTAGGTGCTGATAAGACTTGGGGGACTGCCACCATCACCTTCCCGGTGGATGGCTGCACCGACAAAAAAGGAAACGTAAGAAAAGGATCGATTGTAATCACGTGGAAGGGTGGCAAATGGTTCAACCCAGGATCTACACATACTGTAGCGATGAAAGATTACAGCATCAATGACGTCGCTGTGGTTGGAAGTCAAAAAGTGACTTGTACAGCCTTCAAAGCTAGTCCACTTAGCGTAACCTGGTCCATTAACGCTGATCATACCTCCTCCTGGCCTGATGGCTCAACTGCCAAACGCATCATCAATAAGACCCGCAAATGGGATCACACAGCATCTGAAGATACTTATACTGTCAGCAATGGCCCCTCTTCCTCAATTGCAGCAGAGGGAACAAACCGTCATGGTAAAGTTTACAAGGTATATATCACCACACCCCTCGTTTACCTTGGATCTTGTGCCAAATCAAATAAGGTATTTATTCCTGTTAAAGGGGAGAAAATCGTTACCCGTGTTTCCACTTCTGGTGTCACAAAATCTTTCACAGTAAATTTTGGTGACGGTAATTGCGATAATGCTTATACCGTCACTTCAGGTGCAATTGTCAAGACACTAATTGCTAAGAACGATAGCAGCAGTGATTGAAGTAGCACTAAGAATATTGATCTTCTATAGTTTATTTCACTTAGTTTCAAGTAAAGGAAAATTTTTATTGGTTATGTGATTGTTAAGGTTTCAGCTTAAGCAAGTCTCATAAGTGCCGGTTAAGATAGTTTTCTTATTTTTGCACCGGATTTTTTCAGCTATGGCAAAACATTTTCTGATTTCAATCGTTTGCTTATCTTTTTTTGTGGCAGAAGCGCAGGTTGCAATGTCTCCTGTTGCAGTAGCAGAAACAGAAAATAGACTGGATTACATCGGGTATTTTTCTCAGCCAGTTCAATTCAGAGGATGGGAAATTAATGAGGATACTGAAGAGGCATGGAAGCGTTGGGAGGTAATCGAAAATTTCTCTTTCGGAAAGAACCGCGGAAGTATCCCCATGATTGTTGATTTGCAATCGCTGCACCCCTACTTCCGTGACAGGATCATTGAACTAATCAATATCTGTCGTTCAAAAGGTATTGAATTAGCGATTGTGGAGACTTATCGCACCCACACAAAGCAACGTGAATATAAATCCATGGGCCGCAAGTACACACGATCAGGAGCAGGGTCTTCCAAGCACCAGTATGGATTGGCCATCGATGTTGTACCTATGGTTGATTCCACCGCACAGTGGAATAATATCGCTCTGTGGAGAAGAGTAGGTGTTATTGGTGAACGCCTCGGGCTACGATGGGGTGGCCGTTGGCGTCATCCTTTTGACCCCGGCCATTTTGAATGGACGGGCGGACTCGGTACTTACTATTTAGCTCAGGGTATTTTTCCTTCCATTCCAAAGTCTATCAACTACCCCTGCATTGATGAAGATCTAACGGAATTAAAACGCCATTGGCGAGCCTGGGAAGTAGAGCAATCTGCAGTGGCCAGGAAAGAACCTAATCACACCGTCCACAAGCGTCCCGTTATCAAGCAAACCACAGGCGGCGGCGACGACTAAACATGGCCCTTGCCTTTCCCAATGATTTTATCTTTGGTACCAGCACGGCTGCTACCCAGATAGAGACAGCCTTCGATCATGATTGGATGGGATTTATAGCGCGCGATGGTCAAGTCTTTCAGCGAACAACAGACCATGAACTGCGATTTCGCGAAGACGCTAAAATAATTTCTTCACTTGCCCCTGGTTACCGAATGGGCCTTTCCTGGAGCCGGCTTCAAAGGGGGCCGATGCAAGAACTTGATCCTGCTACGGTGATGGTGTATCAAGAATTTCTACAAGACCTTCTGGACCGCGGCGTAAAAATCATGATGGTGTTGCATCACTTCACGAATCCAACATGGTTCTCTGTACTTGGAAGCTGGGAGAAGCTAAGCAACATTGAACTTTGGCTTGATTTTGGGGCGAAGGTGGTGGCTGCGTTTGGTAAATATGTAAATCATTGGAATACATTCAACGAGCCCAATGTGTATGCAAGCAATGGTTGGATCACTGGCTTCTTCCCTCCTTTCAGGACAAATCCCGTAAGGGCTCTTATTGTCGTGAAGAACATGGGGGCGGCCCACAATAGAATGTACGACCTTATTAAGAAATCCTATCCACATCATCCTGTGGGCATCTCTCACAATGCAGTTGTCTTTGACTCAGAAAATGTGCTAGGGCATTTTTCGGCAAGCATCTCCGACTGGTGGTTTATGGACTATGTTCCAAGTTTTTTTGAGAAGGTGGATTTTTTTGGAATGAGCTACTATGCACGTGTTTCTCATGACCCCATGCCCATTACCTATTTGGACACGCCAAAAAAAATCTTACAATATGATATGCCCCATGATGATATCTGGGAATATCATCCAGAAGGCCTGAGAACTTGCCTGGACCGCTACTGGAAGAAATACAAGAAGCCGATCATCATCACTGAAAATGGCGTATGTGATGAAAGCGATTTGCTACGGCAAAAAGCAATTATTGACTATGCCAAAATTGTCCATCGTGCACTTTCAGATGGAATTGATATTCGGGGATATTATTGGTGGAGTACCTGGGACAATTTTGAGTGGCATTTAGGACCATCCATGCGGTTTGGACTTTACTCATGCAACCTTGAGACTAAAGACAGAACGCCCCGACCGAGCGCCAAAATATTTGCGGAGCTTGCCCATTCAAAGATTTTGGATTAAGGACCATGAATTGCCGCGCCGGTAAGTCAGCCTGGCTTCTGTTCAACAAGTCCGGTTGTAATTTTTTGTCGTGCTCCAAGATACGCCATGTAATTTTCTGAAAACGTGCTCCGGTCTTTCACAACTTCATCGAACATCCCTAGCAGACCAAGAACCAATTCACAACCTTCGCGTAGCCCATGCCTGCCGCCATCACAGGCGGTGATGTAATCGGCGACTTCAGTTTCCCGCGAGAACTTCTTCAACATCGGACTTGCCGGTCGCCCGATCATAATGGTAACTCCGCACCATCGTGCCACTTCGAGGTCGAGCACATCATCAAAGAAGAAGAGAACTTCCTCTGGTTTCAGATTGTACTTTGCACAAAATGCTGTGAAGACAATCGCTTTGTTTTTGGATTGAAAAAAGACTTCGTGAAAATGCTCCCGCACAGCCAGTTGGTGGGCTAGCGGATTTCGTTCTCCTGTAATCACTGCCGTGATGGGTAACTCATTCTTCGATTTCCAGAGGGCGTAGCGAAGTAAATTCGTTCCCATAGCATCCACCTCAGAGAATATACTGCCTTCACTACCACGCTTGAACCCATCGTTAAAAACCCCGTCCCAATCAAAAAGGATCGCCTTGATTTTCCTAAGCTTATCAACAAAAACAGAAGGAGGAGAAACAAACTCCCCTCCTCCCTTTTCAAATAGTTTGATGATTGTTTCGCTCATTGAGCCAGATCTTGAATGTCAATCATGCCGACCGGTTTCGTGCCATCAAGAACAAGGATGGTATCGACATGCTTTTGTTTGAAGATGTCATTGGCTACCGTCAAAGCATCATCCTGCTGCACTGCGATGGGCTGGCCGTGGGTGAAATCGGACATTCTCTTTTTCAGGACCTCCTGCCCGTCTTTTTGTAAAGCCCTGCGCATGTCGCCGTCAGTGAAAATGCCTTTTACATTTCCATCATTGTCGGTGAGTGTGATGGCTCCGAAGCCATATTCGGTCATCTTCACGAGCGCCTCGGTCAAGCCTGTATTTATGTTCACAATTGGATTGATCGGGCTGATCACATCACGCACCCGCATAGTCACCAATCTTGTATGCTCGATAAATTGCTCAGTACCCAGGGTTGTCAGATTATTGTCAGTAAGACTCTTCATTATTTTCCACGGTGCAGTAATAGTATGAACCCCGGTGCTGATGGCATTGCGGATGTGTTCCGCATTGCGCACTGAGGAGAACATGATTTTTGTGTTATATCCATAATGATCCACCGCAAATACGCATTGCGAAACAAGGTCAAGTGCATCATGACCCTGATCTTGCAGGCGACCCACGAGCGGGCACACATAGCTTGCCCCTGCCTTCATGGCCATATAGGCTTGCTGGAGGGTGTAGACCAGGTGAACGTTCACCAGCAGGTTCTCATCACGGAGAAGCTTACAGGCGCGTACACCTTCCAGAGAGACTGGGATCTTGAAGACAGTCTTCTTGGGGTCAAGCCCAAGCTTAAGCTGGCGATGTGCCTCCTTTACCACTCCCTCAGCAGTACTGCCCAACGCTTCGATCTGAAGCACCGGCACCATTTTACTGAGTTTCACAATTAGGGTGTCTACATCTGTTACCCCTCCACGGTGCATGAAAGTAGGAGTTGTGGTAAGCCCATCCAGAAAGCCGAGCTTAAAGGCTTCTTCTATTTCTTTGAGGTCTGCCGAATCGAGGTATAATTCCATGATGTAATATTGGTTGTTTAATTCTTTTATTGACGAAATATCAGCTATGATTTAGGACGCACTAAACCAATGCAAGTTCTTTATCGCGATACTTAACTTCTACCGCATGAAGCTCGAGAATTGGTTTAAGGAATTCCTCAAGGTCATAGACACACAACTGGCTTGCTGCATCGCAGAGGGCCTTATCAGGCTCCGGATGGGTCTCAATAAACACTCCATCTACGCCGGCTGCTACACCTGACCGTGAAAGAACCGGCAGGAACTCGCGTGCTCCGCCTTTCGCGTCAGCGCTTGGGATTCCGTATTTACGGATGCTGTGGGTAATGTCAAATACCACTGGATAGCCAATATTATTCAAATGATAGAAACTACGTGGGTCTACAACCAGATCATTATAACCAAACGTGAAACCACGTTCAGTCAATATGATTTTTTCATTGCCAGCTTCTTCAATCTTTTTGACCGGGTGCTTCATGTTTTCCGGTGCCAGAAATTGGCCGTGTTTTACATTCACAACCCTCCCGGTCTTCGCCGCTGCCACGACCAGCGTGGTTTGCATACAGAGATAGGCAGGAATTTGCAGCACATCGACTACCTCGCCAGCAGCTTTGGCCTGGTCAGGATAATGAATGTCTGTCAACAACGGGAAGCCAAATTGTTCCTTAATCTTTGCAAGCATCTTCATCCCTTTTTCAAGACCCGGACCATCGTAATATTTTGCGGAACTGCGATTGTCTTTCTGAAAGGATGACTTGTAAATAATTGGCACATGAAGCCGTTCGGAAACTTCTCGTAGTTTCTCAGCCGTCTTCATCATGATCAACTCGTCTTCGATGACACACGGGCCGGAGATTACAAACAGGTCTTTCGAGCCGCACGAAATATTCCCCACCTTCACAATTTTCTTCTTCATGTTATAAAAATTAAAGTCTTCTAAATAGATCCTTGACGGTATCAACGGAGATTTTATTTTTCCAGTCTGTGCCAATGGCATGGTTCCACATGTGCTCCAACTTGATTGACACATTGGCCATAGCGGTAATGGTGTCTTCGCTCCAGTTTCTGGAGAGCCCTTTTGGCAAATGGATATTATGCTTCTTCGTCATCTGGCCAAACTCTTTTAAACCTTCCGGGTAATAATCGCCAAGGTGCTGGAAGGCCAGGCAATTCGCATAACAATGTTTTTCGCCAAGTATTTTAGAAAGTCCGTAGGACATGGCATGCACTACACCAACTTCTGAATAGGTAAGACTCAATCCTCCCATCAGAGAAGCGACCATCAGTTTTTCATCATTCTCGCTTGACTGGCCAGCACTTTCCCCTAAATAGATCTCTCTGCACATCGCCAGGGACTGCTCTCCATAGGCGGTACTATAAGCATTGTTCAAAATTCCATCCCGTGATTCAATGCAATGAATGTAAGTATCCATGCCAGTATAAAACCATTTATCACGGGGCACTGTGGCAATCAATTCAGGATCGAGCAAGAGCTGGTTGAAAACTGTCCACTCGCATTTTAGACCCAGTTTTTTTTCAGGTCCTGTGAGAACGGCCGTCATCGATACTTCCGCACCGGTTCCTGAAATGGTTGGCACGCCAATGTGATACACACCAGGCTTCCTGATCAAATTCAATCCTTGATATTTGGCCGAAGATCCTTCATTTGTAAACATCAGGGAAACTGCTTTTGCCAGGTCCATGATGCTTCCTCCTCCAATACCAATGACTGCTGAAGGAATTCCTTTGGTGCTCTTCACACTGTCGCGGAGGTTATCAATTTGAACTGTGGTAGGTTCCTCCGGGTCAACATTAATGAATGTAACGATGTCAGAATTGTGGGCGGGGATTCTTTTTTCAAGCTCCTTTCCTTTGAAGTAATTATCTACAAGGTACAGCATGAAGTGATCATTCTCGCCGCGTCTTTCTTCCACAATTTCACCCAGCTGGGAAAAGCTTCCCCTCCCAAAAACCGTCTTTTCAATACCCTTAAAATTCTTATGCATAGGCTTTTACAGCAAGCGTTTTTTCGATTGATAATTTTATTTTTTTCGTGAGCTCCAGCACTTCAGATTCCGTCCACGTGCAACGAATGCCAAAGGAAATAAGTCTTCCTACAACCTCCTGTGATTTAGGCAATTCAAGCATATGGTAATCCTGCGGCTTCTGATAATGATGGATTGGAAGTGGTGCTGCTGACTTCAGGCCTTTTAAATGACTCCATTGATTTATGAAATGATACATGTTGATGTACCAGTAATTAAAACCACTCACTCCATCCTTTGTGAATCCCTCCACTACTCTTTTGGCAGATTCGGTATCCGAAAGGAAGAGGTTCAAAAATGTGGCAGAGTCACCTGCTTGATCCGGAATATCAGCGAAACTAACTCCTGAAACATCCTTTAGATGCTCCATCATCAGTTGCTTGTATTTGCGATTGATGCTCCGGATGTGGGGTACCTTCCGGGTCTGAGCAGCACCAATGGCCGCATGAAGCTCGCTGATTCGATAGTTAAACCCCAGAATGGGATGCTGCTCCATCCCACGTGCATTGCCCACATGATCGTGACCATGGTCACTAAAGCTATCAGCAAATTTATAGCATTGTTCATCGTTTGTGACAAACACTCCACCCTCGCCAGCCGTGGCGATCTTAAAAAAATCAAATGAATAACAGCCGGTTTTTCCAAACAAGCCAACGGAAGTTCCTTTGTAGGTTGCGCTAAATGCCTGGCCCGCATCTTCAATCAAAACGAGATTGTATTCTTTCACAATCTTTAGAATTCCATCAATGTCAGCCATCTGGCCACACATATGAACAAGCATGATGGCTTTCGTCTTAGGCGTAATTGCCTTTCGAATGCCTGAGGCGCTCAGGCACAAGGTCTCATCTATTTCTGCAAAAACAGGAATGCCTCCCGAAAAGATGACCGCCTCAACAGAAGCGATATAGGTGAAGGGCGGTACTATCACTTCGTCTCCTGAGCCGATGCCCGCGGCTGTGAGGGCACAAGAAACTGCGGTAGAACCGCTTGATACAGCGTGCGCATATTTCGCTCCGGTGAGCTTCTTTACTTCAGATTCAAAATCGAGCGCCTTCCAAACATTGTTGCGCTGAGCCTCATGATTGTAGCGAAAAAGGATGCCTGTCTTCAACACGTCGTCTATTTCCTTCCTCTCTTCAACTCCAAAAAGTTCGCTTCCGGGCATAATTTCGATATTTTAGGCTGCAAAGATAAATAAATAATATATCCCCACCGGGATAAATCAGCATGGCTCAAGACCTAAAAGTCCCTCTTTCTTTCTGCTTTTTTCGGAATCACAATC
>JAYVRH010000030.1:0-8933 GCA_043776495.1 Cyclobacteriaceae bacterium | reverse complement strand
GTAACCCCTCGTGGTCGGTGTTGTCACCGACCACTCACACTGGATGACGAACCACTTCCTTCGAAAACCACTCACACTCGAATAGACTCCGCTTCCTTACCAACCACCACTCTTTATCCCTAATTGTGGGCATGTGGGGAATTTTTTAGAACTTCGCGCAGTTAAGGTATCAAATTCATAGAAATGTACATCGAACAACTGTATACCAATTGCCTGGCGGAGGCTGCTTATTACATTGAGTCTGAAGGAGAAGCCGCGATCATAGACCCCTTGCGTGAAACGGAACCTTATATTGAACTGGCAAACAAACGTGGAGCGAAAATCAAATATGTTTTTGAGACACATTTCCATGCTGATTTTGTTTCGGGTCATATTGATTTGGCCCGCCAGGTAAATGCGACCATCATCTATGGACCCAATGCTGATACAAAGTACGAGGTCCTTCATGCAAGAGACGGCCAGGAATTCAGAATTGGCAAAGTAAGAATACGAGTGCTGCATACACCAGGGCATACACCGGAGTCTTCATGTTATTTATTGTTTAATGAAACCGGTAAAGAGCATGCTGTATTTACAGGTGATACCTTATTTGTGGGAGATGTCGGGCGTCCGGACCTATTAGATGGTGTAATGACCCAGGAGGAATTGGCGGGAATGTTGTATGATTCGCTGAACAAGAAAATTAAGACCTTGCCAGACGAGACCATTGTCTACCCGGCACACGGTCCTGGCTCTGCTTGTGGAAAAAATATCGGCAAGGAAACTTATTCTACCATCGGAGAGCAAAAGAAATTTAACTATGCGCTGAAAGTTCAGACGCGTGAGCAATTCATCATCCAGGTGACCGATGGCATCCTTCCGCCACCACAGTATTTTTTCGAAGATGCGCGCATCAACAAAGACGGCTACGATCCAATTGAGGTGGTGATTAGGGAAAATATGAAACCCCTGTCGGTCGATCAGTTCAAGGTTGAAATGAAAAATGGTGCCCTCATCCTAGACACACGCCCTGCGAATGATTTTGAGCAGGGATTTATTCCCGACTCTATCAACATCGGCCTCAATGGTCAATTTGCAGTGTGGGCAGGGACATTACTTGATATTCATCAACCTATTGTATTGATTACAGAACCCGGAAAAGAGAATGAGGCTGTTTTGCGTTTAGCGCGTGTGGGTTATGAAAAGATTGCCGGCTACCTCGCAGGCGGTATCGAAAAGTGGAATGAGAAACTGAAAACGGTTAAGTCCATTACCGCGCAAGAAATGAGCGCAGTTATAGAAGGGGGGGCGGAGGTGCTGGACGTTCGAAAACCAGGTGAATGGAATGTGAGTCACCTGAAGTCTGCGTTGTTTGTGCCCCTGGCCAACATGCCTTCCAATCTTGAAAGTCTTGATAAAAATAAACCTTACATCGTCCACTGTGGTGGCGGTTATCGCTCCATGACTGCAATTTCACTGATGAAGAGCAAAGGCTTCAGCAACCTGATCAATGTGTATGGTGGCTTTGGGGCCATGGTCGATGCCGGGCTTGAGATTGTCACCGAAGCCGTGACGGCTTGATTGCCTTTATCTCTTTCTTCCTTTAATGAATACGTCAATCTCTTCAGGAGCATCATCCACAAAATATAAACTGATATTTCCATCAGGGGCAAGATCAACGACAGCGGGAACAGCGTTGGCGGTTAAGAACCAGCCTTCCGGTAAGATCACGGTGTTGAAGGGCCTTCCAAAAGAGCGATCAAAAACGAACTCATCCTTGTACAGCACGTACCGGTTGGCGTCTGCATAGGTCTCCTCAATGCGCAGCCTGATAGATTGTCCTTTCTGAACTGGGTCAAACCAGACCGCCACTACCTCTGTTTCGGATGTAACTGGTTCGCCAATGTCGAGACCTTTCTGTTTGATGGCATTGCCCCGAAGGGTTTCCACTTTCAATTCTTTTCCTGTATCTAAAATCTTAGCTGAGGGATTGGAAGCTTTACTTCCGGCACGTACTACGTTCAGGTAGCGATCAACGCCTTCACGTGTTTCGGTATAGTCGTGATAGAGCCGGAATGCGTGTGTTTCGGGTTGCTGAAGAAAATACACAATCTCCCGGGTCTGGTTCGCCCTTTCAGAAAAAACAAAGTCGAGGCGTGCTTTTGATTTATCGCGGCCTTGCCCTTCTGTCTGAGGGCCAGGCTTCTGACTCACAACAGCCAGGTTGGCGGAAGCCGGAAGTTTTCTTCCCTCCAGGTGGAGAGGAACTTCTGCAGAACCCGCATTCAAAAAACTTATTTTCAATCGGCCATCAACTTCCATCATTACTTGAGAAGGATAGTTGCACTTGATTAATTCATATCCTCTCGGCAGCACCACCGCATTCCGCCTGATTCCCAATGAACGATCAAAAACAATTTTATCGCCTTGCGGGAAATAGCTTTTGGCGTCTTTGTAGGTCTTATCAATTTTCAAACGATACTCGCTTCCAGGTGTAATCAGTCGGGCAAGTTTGACTTTAAGATACTCCCCGTCATTGTCCGCCTGGGTGTATCCCGCCTTTTTCGCGTCTACGCCGTTGACAATTGTCCACTCCAGGTTTTTTCCAGTCATTAGATCAATGACCCCATCTACTTTGTGTTCACTGCCTTTGCGCAGGGTGTTGTAATAAAATGAAGACCCCACTTCCGTGGAAGTTACTTCATACAAGATTCTGAAATTTTGTGTGGAGGGATCGAGTAGTTCGTAGCGGGTGTAGCTGTCATCGGGGGATTGAGAGAAAGCGTTGAAGGTTGTGAGGAGGAGGAGGAGGGTGAGAATTGGTTTCATGGGGGGGTCTGGTTTCTGGTTTCTGGTTCCTGGTTTCTGGTTTCTGGTTTCTGGTTCCTTGTTTCTGGTTCCTGGTTCCTGGTTTATAGTTCCGGGTTTCTGGTTCCTGGTTTATAGTTCCGTTCCTTGTTTCTGGTTCCTGATTTATAGTTCCTGGTTCCTGGTTTATAGTTCCTGGTTTGTAGTTCCGGGTTCCTTGTTTCTGGTTTCTAGTTCATGGTTTTATTGCGACGGGTGAGTGAAACAACGTTTTCAACATGCACTGTCTGAGGGAACATATCTATTGGTTGGACTGCTTCAATTTCGTAATCATTGCTCAATATCTTCAAATCACGGGCCTGGGTTGCTGGGTTACAACTGACGTAGACAATTTTTTGTGGTGCAGCACTCAGTAGCATCTTCGTAACTTCTTCATGCATGCCTGCGCGAGGAGGGTCGGTGATGATGACGTCCGGACGGCCATGGGTAGTGAGGAAGGATTCATTAAGAAGGTCTTTCATATCACCTGCGTAGAAATCTGTGTTGTGAATGTTGTTGATCTGTGAATTCACTTTGGCATCGTCAATCGCAGCCGACACATATTCCAGGCCAACAACTTTAGCAGCATGACCGGCAACAAAATTCGCAATCGTACCGGTACCGGTGTACAGATCATACACTAATTCCTTTCCTGTGAGGCCGGCCATCTGCCAGGCAATTTTATATAACTCAAAAGCCTGATCTGAATTTGTCTGGAAAAAAGATTTTGGGCCTACCCGGAAATGAAGAGTACCACTTCCATCGGGTTTTGGCATTTTCTCCGTGATGAATGGATTTCCTTTCCAACAGACAATATTCAAATCACTGAAGGTATCATTGCGTTTTCCATTGATGACGTAATGGATGGAGGTAAGCTGCGGAAATTTTTCTGCCAGGACGGTCAGTATCTTTTCAATCCATTCCATCTGATCATATGTCACTTGTAAAATGACCATGACCTCTCCTGTGTTTGCAGTGCGGATGGTGAGTGTTCTGAGAAAACCAACTTGCTTCCGAAGGTCGAAGAAGGGAATCGCTTCTCGCAGCGCAATTTCCCTCACGGTTAACCGGATGTCATTGGAAGGATCTGGCTGGAGATAACATTCTTTCACATCAAATACTTTATCATACATCCTGGGTATGTGATAGCCGAGCCCGGCATCTCCAAAAGGTTTTCCCTCGGTAAGTTCTGCTTTTGTAAGCCAGCGGCTGGAGCTGAAAGTAAAATCCAGTTTGTTCCTGTAATATTTTTCTTTTGTGGAACCATGAATGGGCATCACCGTTGGAAGCTGCAGCCCTCCGATCCTTTCCAGGTTATCGATCACTTGCTGGTGTTTGTATTGAAGTTGAGTTTTGTAATTAATGTGTTGCCACGAGCAGCCGCCACACATTCCGAAGTGTTCACAAAAAGGATTCACCCGGTTGGGGGAAAGTTGGCGGATGGAGGTGACCCTTCCTTCCAGAAAGGACGTCTTGATTTTTGTTAGCTCAATATCAACAATATCTCCTGGGGCACCGCCAGAAATAAAAATCACCTGACCCTCTAATTTCGCAATGCATTTGCCTTCTGCTGCCATGGTTTCCACCAGCACATCATTCAGCACATCCCCTTTTTTCAACTGTTGCATACTGACTCTTTCTCAATGATCGTTAATCTAGATCGATGCGTCATCATTTTTTTTCGAGGTCGCAATTTAGGAAATGGGATTTCAGTACGTGGATAGGTTTATTTATCTTTCGAATACTTTTCTGTGAAAAAAAGAGCACTTCTCTTCGTATTGCTTGCTACCCCGTTTTTGGGTACAGCCTCTCATATTGTGGGAGGGGAGTTTGAATTGCTGCACCTGAGGGACTATCAATACAGGCTGAACATGGTGCTGTACTTTGACGTGCTCAATGGTAGACCTGGAGCCAAGGACCTCTCAGCTGCCGTACGCCTTTTCCGCAAGGTTGACAATGCGAGGATGATGGATGTCACATTGTTCTTAAACTCCGAAGGGAGCATTGACTATACCCAGCCTGAATGTTCTCATGGTGAGCTGGTCACCAGCAGGTTATTTTATTCGGCGGTCATTATCCTTTCACCGGATCTTTTCAACGACCCGGGTGGATACTATGTGGCCTGGGAAAGGTGTTGCAGGAATTACACCATCACCAATATTTTCAGCGACGTTCCGCCGAGTGCCAACTATGCAGGTCAGACTTTTTATCTCGAATTTCCTCCTGTGGTCAAAGATGGTCAGCCTTTTGTGGATTCTACGCCTCGTCTGTTTCCACCACTGAATGATTTTGGTTGTCCCCGCCGGCCCTATTATACAGACTTTGGCGGCACCGACGATGATGGTGATTCACTTTACTATTCCATTGTCACTCCGCTCAACACAAAATCAGCAGACGCCCTGCCGCCGGGAGGTACTCGCCCTGCTCCCTATCCAGATGTGACGTGGCGGAGGCCCTATGGTGTAAAGAATATTCTTAATGGTACACCGGATCTTCGCATCAGCCCGAACGGGTTTCTCACCGTCACACCCAGCTCACAGGGTTTGTTTGTGTTTGCGGTAAAGGTGGAGGAATTCAGAAATAAGATTAAGATCGGGGAGACCCGCCGTGATTTTCAGATGCTGGTGGTAGACGCTTGTCCGAAAGCGCAGCCTCCACAAATACTGGGAAAGAAATTGAACGACGCCGCGTTCACGTTCGATAACAAGATGGATGTCTTCTTTGCGAACACGGTAGCCGATGATAAACGATGCATACAGATTCAGATATCAGATCCTGATTCGAAGAGCCTGGATGATAATTTGCAGGAGCGGGTTAGATTCAAAATCATTCCACTTAACTTCAAGAAGGATCTCATCGGTCTTGTGCCGGCGATTTCGAGTGCTACGCTGATCAACGGCAGCACTGCCGAGTTCAAGATCTGTTTTCCACAATGTCCTTATTTCATTGGAGGCGCTTATCAGATTGGCATTATTGCGATGGATGATGCTTGCAGTCTGCCCCTCACCGACACATTGAAAGTTTCCGTATTGACTGAACCACCATTCAATAGCAAACCGCGAATCACTTCCACCAATCCCGTTTCAGCCACCTTGAAGGAAGGAGATCAAGCGGCATGGCCATTCAAAGCGGTAGATGATGATGGTGATCCATTATTGATATCCGTACTCACAAATGGATTTGTCCTGAAGGATGCGGGCATGACTTTTTCTGCCATTGAGCAACAGACGGCATCTTTTACAGGTCAGCTTCAGTGGGATGCCTTTTGCGAAATTTATGATTTTACCAAGCGCAACAGTTTCCAGGTGACCATCCTGGTAGAAGACAAAGATCTGTGTCAGCTCACCAATCCTGCCAAGGCGGTTTATAACTTGAATTTAATCCTTCCCGGAAATGCTGATCCCATCATTGACACAGATTTGTCACCCGCTGTGAACGAACGTACCGTTAAGATTTCCAGGAGAATCACCGAGTCACTTAACTTCAAGGTGACCGGAAAAGATCTTGTTGATAAGGATTATATCGTGATGGCTGGTACGCCCAAAGATTTCGTTTTTACAGACTATGGAATCGCGGTCAATGCGAACCCGGTCATGGGATTCGAACAAATCAGTTCCAACTTTCAGTGGGAGCTGAAGTGCAATACGGTAGACCTTAAGAAGAAAGACACCTTCGAATTTCAATTCATCGTAGTGGACAACTCAAACAAATGCCGCGTGTATAAAGCGGACACAGTAGACATTGAACTAAAAGTGCTTCCGCCGATCAACCAGCCCCCACTGTTAACCATTACCAACAATACACCAGCAGCATACATATTGTATAAAAACAGCGTCAATCTGACATTAGGGCCCGCGATCGAACTCATCATCACCGGCACCGATGCTGATTTAGTTCCGACGAAAGACAATCTCAAAATTGATCTCGTGAAGGTGGGTGGTAATGTGGAGCCGACCGGTTATTCATTCTCGGTCGTAGCCGGTAAAAGCCCTATTGCTACTTCGTTGTACTGGCTTCCGGACTGTTCAATTTTTGAGAGTGGCATCTATGAAAATGATTATACATTCACTTTTAGCCTCACGGATGATCACTGCCTCTCTGCCAAAAAAGATTCTGTTACGCTGAGGTTAAAAATAAAAGATGTGGATGGATCCGATACCCATTTCATGCCTCCCAACTTCTTTTCTCCCAATGGAGATAATGTAAACGACTATTTCGCCATGGAGATGAAAGACCCCGTGACGGGCGAGGTGAAGAATATTTTACCCAATGATAATTGTGTTTCACGGTTCGAGGGAGTGCGCATTTACAACCGTTGGGGCAATCAGGTGTTTCAAAGTCAGGAGCGTAATTTTAAGTGGTATGCCCAGGGAGAATCGGCGGGCGTGTACTACTACTTTCTGAATTTCACGAAGAGGGAATATAAGGGATCGCTTTCGTTGCGGTATTGAGTTGTATTTCACCGCGGAGACGCGGAGGCGCTGAGAATGCAGATAAATATATCATGGAGATACAAAGATGTTAAGAAGGCAGATGGATTTTTCCAGATCTTAGCGTCTCTGCGCCTCTGCGGTGAAATTCTACAACCGTACCTCCTTCACCAGAAATTCTTTCACATACACATCCTCGTTTTTCCAGGAGACCTTCAGCCATACATCTTCTTTGCCGTTGATTTGCAGTTGATGACCTTCGCCAATGATGGCCACCACAGACGCACCCGCCGATGGGCCGCTCATTAAATAAGTTTGGCCACCTGATACAATGCCGCGTGCCGACTTGCTGCTGAAGTTAATATGAAGGAAGAGCAGAGCGAGCGCCAGTGTCATTGTGATGGCGCTGAAGGCTGGCTTGCTATTTTTCTTTATTCGTTGATAATACATCAAGGCCAGCAGGAAGACACCGGTGGCCGCGATGATGAAGGCGATGGAGGAATACTGTTCTTGCAGCCAGGCGAGAATTTTTGTGGACTCATTGGTTTCGTAGCCTTCGAGGTTATTTTTTTGGGCAAGTTCTTCCATTTTCTTCAGCGCTTGAGCGTCGTCGGTGGAGAGGAAATAGAGGTTGAGGTAATACATGGATTCACCGAGGTGGCCGAGGCCCTCCTGGATGTAAGCCATCTTCAGCAACATGGAGGGAGAATAGCGGCCCCCGGCATGGAGGGACTGGTACATTTCAAATGCTTGTGTGTATTGGCGTCCGGAGTAGAGCGAATCTCCTTTTTTCAAGATGTCATCAGCGGAGGCAGCGGATGCCTGTGTGCCACAGGCGATGGTGAGCACGACCAGAATTTTACAAACCCACTTTTGCATTATTTTCCTATCCTGTTACCTTTGCGGGCTCAATTACGGAAAAGCCTTTAAAACGGCCAACTGTAAGGTTGGATTGAAGCCTAAAGGGATCAATCTACAAGGTTAGAGCAGAATTTTGAAAGCCGGATTTGTTTTGATTCTTAGTTCAAAGCTCCGGTCTAAATGGACTGCGTCGGCCGTAGCTCCGCCTCGGAGCGAAGGACGATCTCGTAGCTCAGTTGGTAGAGCAATACACTTTTAATGTATGGGTCCTGGGTTCGAATCCCAGCGGGGTCACGAAAGAGAGAAAGCGAAGAGCCCCGATAGGGGCGCTTTGCGTTTTGGGAGAGGAAGTGAGCGTCTCGCTCAAACTTCCTCGGACAAAAGGCAAATGGTATGCGCAGCGCAGCACTTCGTTTTCTCTTTGACTGAGTGCGAGCGCAGGATCATGCCGGTGCCAACGTCTTTTCGGAAGCCAACCATTAAACACAATCACGAATTCTATTTTTGAAACTTGCGGCATAATCCCAGCGGGGTCACAATTGGATAACCATCCGAAACTAAAGCCGCTCAGAATTAACTTCTGGGCGGCTTTTTCATTTTAAGCCCACCAAAAAGTAACATCGAAAACCATCGGTTAGGTTACCTATTCGGTTACCTATCCTTTCTACGTTACTAGGTAACCGAGGGTGTTGTAAAAGTGTTGAAAGACAACATTCTGCACCAATCGTGATTTGATTCATTTGCCGTCAAAAGACACGAGTTCGGTTACCTAAAAATTATAAGGCAATGAACTTCAATCAAACATTCGCAATTCTC